>JAFGVR010000001.1 GCA_016937915.1 Campylobacterales bacterium
AATATCTTAATATTTATAATCGTTAAAAAGCAAGTGTAAAATTGAAATAATTATTGGAATGGATTTTGCTATTACATAAATATTAAGTTTAAAAATTAAAAATTATAGTATAATAAAAAATAATCTTTTACATAGCCCCTCAACATAAAGGTATCTGAGACAAACTAAAGTGCGGGGCTATGCAGAGGATTAGTGTTTTGGTTTGAATGTAAACCCGTTTTCAGTTAAATATTCTCTTAAGCTATCTTTTATGTCACCTTGAAATTCCATGAAACCATCTTTAAAAGCTCCACCGCAACCAAGCTTTTTTTTGAGTTTTTTTAAAATCTCTTTGGCATCTTTATCACTGAGTCGAAACACTCCAACTAGAGTTACAGTTTTACCTCTTCTTTTCTCTTTTGAAAAATATAGCTGATGTTTTGATGGTTCTAAAATCTCGTTTGAGATTTTAGAACCAGGTGATATTTGAACCTCTGCCCATCCATCACCGATATCAGCACCTATGAAGAGGTCTAGTTTTTTACCTCTGCTCATAGTTATATTACGATTTGGTGAAGTACACTCATATCTTTTTCATGATAAGAGTGGTTTATGATATCCTCTTTAACTTCATCATATGAAACTTTAGTATGGTTATAAACTACAACTATAACTTCATCACCTTTAGCTAAATATGTTTTTTCACCAAATTCAGTATATCTAGTAGCACCTATACTTATAACTGCTTCACGAGGATTGTCACATTTGAAAATATACTCACCTATAGGTTCAAGTGGACCAAACTCCTCTTGAATATTGATTTGGTCATTCATCCAATCAACTAGTTTTTCGTTGAAGTAGCTATATCCGCTAACCTCTACATTTTCACCATACTGATGAACTTCGCTATCTCTTTTTAAGAAACTACAAATAGAGTAGTTATGGATATTTCCACCATCTTCAAACTTATCTATAGCTATAAGGTCTTCACTAATCCCTTTACTATCAAGTCCCCAGTTTTTCTTATCACTTATCTTTTGTGCTCCAGCTACACGGATAGAACAGTCGTTGTACGCTGCAAAGTGAGTAGGAGTTATCTTGTGAAGTTTACCTACATGATACTCTAGTTCACATATAAGTGCTACTTCTGGCTCAGCTTGTATATTTATCTCATCACCAGGGTGTTTGATATTTGAAGCTGAAAAAGGGTATGTATGGAGCTGTTTTTTAGCTCCAACTATCTCTTTTGGTAAGTAAGATGGAAACATCCCCTTAGGAGCTGCCTCATCTGCAGTCATCACATCTTTAAAATCCTCAGCCTCACCAGCTTGTTCTAGGTGAAGTGCAAAGTTTCCAGCAATCCCAAGTCCTATAAAATTTTTATATCTAGCCATAATTATAATTCCCCTTTTGCTTTAGCTTCAGCAAACTCTTCATAAGTTCCTTTGAAGTCTATGATTGTTCCATTATCTTGAATCTCAATTATACGAGTAGCATAAGCATCTAAAAGCTCACGGTCGTGAGATACACAGATAACATTTCCTTTGAACTGGTTAAGTGCCTCACCAAGTGCAACGATCGCTTCAAGGTCAAGGTGGTTAGATGGTTCATCTAAAACTAAGAAGTTTCCACCCTCAAGCATCATTTTACTAAGCATCATACGGTGTTTTTCACCACCTGAGATGCTAATTACTGATTTTTCTTGCTGTTCACCATTAAAAAGCATACGGCCTAGACAGTTTCTTATCTCAGCTATATCTCTTTTAGGGTCAAACGCTCTAAGCCAGTCATAAAGTGTACCATCACCTTTGATGATATCTGCAGTATCTTGTGGGAAGTAGCTGTTCTCTATAGTAGCACCCCATTTTACTTCACCGCCACTGCTTGGCTTCATCTCCTCCATAAGGATTCTTAAAAGTGTAGTTTTACCAACACCATTTCCACCTATTAAAGCTATCTTCTCATCTGGTTCAACTTTGAAACTTATATTGTTTAACACTAAGTTATCACCATAAGAGTGAGTTACATTATGTACTTCTAAAGCTTCATCACCCATTACACGCTTAGCTTTAAATACAATGGAAGGGTCACGACGAGATGATGGTTTTATATCATCTATTTTTAGTTTTTCAAGTTGTTTTTGTCTTGATGTAGCTTGTTTAGCTTTAGATGCATTTGCACTAAATCTTCTAACGAAAGCTTCAAGTTGCTCTTTCTCTTTTAGTTTTTTCGCATTGTCAAGTTCAGCTTGTTTAGCTAAAACATTTGCAGCGATATACCAGTCACCATAGTTACCAGTAAACTCACGGATTTTTTGATAGTCAACATCAAGGATGTGAGTTACAACAGCATTTAAGAAGTGTCTATCGTGTGATATAACTACCATAGTACCCTCATGGCGTTGAAGTTCATTCTCTAACCAAGAGATAGTTTGGATATCAAGGTTGTTGGTAGGCTCATCTAAAAACAGTACATCAGGTTTTGGAAAAAGTACTTGAGCAAGTAAAACTTTGAATTTATCAGCAGAGTCAAGTGAACTCATCATATCGTAGTGATGCTCAGCTGGGATACCTAT
>JAFGVR010000226.1 GCA_016937915.1 Campylobacterales bacterium
AGATTACATAATTTAGTCATCTATATCAAAATCACCCCAGAATTCATCAAAATCAAGATTTGTCATAGCATTTTCATCTGCTAAATTTTTCTCTAAAAGTTTCTTTTGTTGATGCTCAAAATAGAGTTCTAAAGCTTCATTTATAATTGTAGCTTTATCTTTTTTTAGTATTTCACTAAAAACCTCTAGATTTTCACCATTTAGTTGATTGATTATTAAATTTTCCATAGTGTAATTGTAACAAAATAGGATGGATTAGATAAAATTGTCTATAATATTATGGGAATGTTTAGATAGATAGGTGGTGGACAAAGAGGGATTCGAACCCTCGGTACCGTTAAGTACGGCCGCGTTCCAGGCGACTGGATTCAACCACTCTCCCATTTGTCCATTGTAAAAATTTTGTGGATTGTATCAGAAAAAAAATGAATATTCGCTTTAGTTATAAGATAGGAGATAGATAGTTGATAATACTTTTTGATTTGGATGGGACACTTATAGATTCCACTGAGGCTATACTTGAGAGTTTTCATAACTCTTTTGATGTGCATAACTATCCACATCCAAGTGATGATGAGATAAAGGCTCTCATAGGGCATCCACTTGATGTGATGTATAGAGAGTTTGGGATTGATGAGAAGTTTGTTTGGGATTTTGTAGATACTTATAAACAACATTATAGAGAGATAGCTACTTTAAAAACAAAACTTTTAGAGTTTGCATCTGAGGCTGTTGTAGAAGCTAGTGAGTTTGCTACTTTGGGGATAGTGACTACTAAAACAGGGCTATATTCACAAGAGTTAATGGAACATTTTGGACTTATGCATTATTTTAAAGTGCTTATAGGTAGAGAACATATACAAAATCCAAAACCACATCCTGAGCCTATTTTAAGAGCTTTAGAGAGTTTAGATAGTATAGGTAAAGAGGTTTGGATGATAGGTGATACAAAACTTGATCTAATATCAGCTAAGGAGGCTAATGTTAATTCTATAGGTGTTTTGAGTGGTTATGATGATGAAAAAACACTAAAAATGTACACAAATATTATATATGATGATGCGTATAGTGCTGTAAATTTTCTAAAAAATAGGAAAAAATAACACAAAAATTTTACTAAAAAAGCTATTATAGGGATATCAAGCTAGATTTAAGAGCAAGTTGCATAAAATACAGTAAATTAGAATCGAAAGATACCCAAGGAGAATTTATGCTAGAGATTAGATGGCATAGTCGTGCTGGACAAGGTGCTGTAACAGGTGCTAAAGGTTTAGCAGATGTTATTTCTACAACTGGTAAGCATGTTCAAGCATTTGCGTTTTATGGATCTGCTAAGCGTGGAGCTGCTATGACAGCTTACAACCGTGTTGATGATCAGGTGATTATGAATCATGAGAAATATATGAAGCCAGATTATGTTTTTGTTATAGATCCTGCATTAGTTATGACTACTGATGTAACTATCAATCATAAAGATACTACAAAGTATATCATCACTACTCACATGAGTACAGATGATTTAGTAAAAGCTCAGCCTAAATTAGAGGGTAAAGAAGTTTATACAGTTGACTGTATAGGAATTGCTAATGAAACAATTGGTCGTCCAATACCAAATACACCAATGCTTGGTGCTTTTATGAAGGTATCTGGAATGTATGATATAGAGTTTTTCAAAGAAAGTATGAAAAGAATTCTAGGAAAACTACCACAAAAGATCATTGACGCAAATATGATTGCGATTCAAAGAGCTTACGACGAAGTGAAATAAGGGATTAATATGGCAAATACAGGATGGGATGGATTTGAAATAGGAGCAATGCTTCGTTCTTTTGATGGAGCAGTTGATGATATAGCTGGAACGGCACAAGAGGATCGTAAATATTCACCAAACAACTCTTTTACTGCAAGCGTTGCAGACTGGAGACTTGAAAAACCAATATTTAACAAAGACTTTTGTATCGATTGTCAATTTTGTTGGATATATTGTCCAGATATCTCTATTATTTCTAGAGATAAAAAAATGTTAGGTATAGATATGGATCACTGTAAAGGTTGTGGTATTTGTGCAGAGGTTTGTCCAACAAATCCAAAATCACTTATTATGTATCCAGAATTTGCAGACGAAGAGACTGAGATAGCTCAGTGGCCTAGTAAAAGTGAGGAGAAATAGATGGTATTTGATAAAATGGAATTAAGAGAAGTTGAAGTATGGGATGGAAACTTCGCTGCTGCTCAAGCTTTAAGACAAGCTCAAGTTGATGTTGTTTCGGCTTACCCAATTACACCTTCTACTCCTATAGTTGAGGGTTATGCAAAGTTTAAAGCTGATAATTATGTAGAGGGTGAGTTCGTGATGGTTGAGTCTGAACACGCTGCGATGTCTGGATGTATCGGTGCTGCTGCGGCTGGTGGTCGTGTAGCTACTGCTACTTCTTCTCAAGGTCTTGCACTTATGTCTGAGACTTTATATCAAGCATCAGGTATGAGACTTCCAATCGTTTTAAATATGGTAAATCGTGCTTTAGCTGCTCCACTTAATGTTAATGGTGACCATTCAGATATGTACATGGTTCGTGATAGTGGTTGGATACAGTTTGATGCTTTTAATCCTCAAGAGGTATATGATCTAAATCTTATCGCTTTTAGAGTATCTGAAGATCATAGTGTTAGAACTCCAGCTATAGTTAACCAAGATGGTTTCATGACTTCTCATACTGCTCAAGGTGTTCGCCCTTTAACTGATGATGAAGCTTATGGCTTTGTTGGTGCATATAAGCCGATGAATGATATGCTTGACTTTGAGCATCCAGTAACTCACGGTGTTCAAACTGAAGAAGATTGGCACTTTGAGCATAAAGCTCGCCAACATAACGATATGATGACTTATGTAGTTCCAAAAATAGAAGAGACTTTTGAGGCATTTGAAAAACTTACTGGTCGTAAATACAATAGAGTTGAAAAATACGATATGGAAGATGCTGATGTAGCTGTTGTGTGTATGGGTACATCTGTTGAGACTGCAAGAGAAGTTGCAAAAGAGATGAGAGAAAAAGGGATCAAAGCTGGTGTAGTTGGTATCAGAGTTCTTCGTCCATTCCCATTTGCTGAGATTTCAGAAACATTAAAAGGTGTTAAAGCTGTAGCTGCACTTGATCGTTCAGCTCCTGGTGGTGCTGCTGGTATGTTATTTAATGAGATAGCTGGTTCGTTAATCAATGCAGATACAAAAGTTATCTTAAGTGGTTATATCTATGGTTTAGGTGGGCGTGACTTAACTAAAGCACATTTAGTTGATCTATTTAATGAGCTTCAAGCTAACGCTGATGCTGGTAAAATACTAACTAAGCAACAACAGTTTATCGGTGTTCGTGGACCGAAACTAGCGTATTTATAAGGAGAGCACAGTGAGTGAAATGAAAAAAATTAAAAATTTAAAAGAGTTCTCAACTTCAGCTGATAGATTTGAGGGTGCTAACCTTCTTTGTCCTGGTTGTGCTCACTCTATCATTGTTCGTGAAGTTTTAAATGCTACTAATGATGATTTGATTCTTGGTGCTTCAACTGGTTGTCTTGAGGTTTGTACAGCAGTTTATCCATATACTTCATGGGATGCTTCTTGGATTCATATTGGTTTTGAAAACTCTTCAACAGCAGTAGCTGGTGCAGAAGCAATGTATAAGGCACTTAAAACTAAAGGTCGTCTAAAACAGCCTGATCGTAACCCTAAATTTGTAGCATTTGGTGGAGATGGTGCATCTTATGACATCGGTTTTCAGTGGATCTCTGGTTGTATGGAGAGAAACCATAACATGATGTATGTAGTACTTGATAATGAAGTATATGCTAACACTGGTGGTCAGCGTTCATCTTCTACACCAATTGGTTCATCTGCTACAACAAGTCCAGCTGGTAGCGTATCTTATGGTGAGAAACAAAATAAAAAAGATATGATGGGCATCATGGCTGCTCACCACATCCCTTATGCAGCTCAAGTTGCTCCAAATAAATGGAAAGATATGGTTAAAAAAATCCAAACTGGTATGAACACTGAAGGTGCTACATTTATCAATGCAGTATCACCTTGTACAACTGAGTGGAAATTTGACCCTAAAGATACTATGAAACTAGCTGATTTATCAACTGACTCATTGGTATTTCCTCTTTATGAAATTATTAATGGTCGTGAACTTAACATCACTTATAGACCAAAAAATGTAGTTCCAGTTGAGGAATATTTAGCTGCTCAAGGGCGTTTTAAACACCTTTTCAAAGATGAGTATAAGTACTTAATCAAAGAGTGGCAAGAGCGTGTAGATGCTAACTGGGCGTATCTAAACCGCCGTGAAGAAGCTCGCGTATAAAAGAGTTTATCTTTAGCAAATCTTGCACATAACTTCATTACGGCAGGCTTTAAGCCTAGCCTTTATTGAAGTTATGCACAATCTTCACCAAATCTAAAATCTTTTCTTTTCTGAAACTTCTCTACAATTTTTAAACTTCAACAAACTTAAATTTAAAAACGATAAAATACTTCACTTTTATATACAGATAAATAAAATTAAGGATTTAAATATGCCACTATTAGACTCATTTATGGTTGACCATACAAAGATGCCAGCACCTGCGGTTAGAAAAGCTAAGGGGATGAAAACACCAAGTGGTGATGATATCACTGTATTTGATCTAAGGTTTGTTAGACCAAACAAAGAGACTTTATCTTCAGAGGGGATCCATACTTTAGAACACCTTTTTGCTGGATTTATGAGGGAGCATTTAAACTCTAAAAAAGTTGAGATTATAGATATATCTCCTATGGGTTGTCGTACAGGTTTTTATATGTCGCTTCTTGGAACTCCTAGCGAGGAAAAAGTTGCAAAAGCTTGGAAGGCATCTATGAAAGATATATTGAATGTTGAGAAGAAAAGTGACATCCCTGAACTTAACAAATACCAATGTGGTACATATAAGATGCACTCTTTAAAGGATGCTAAAAAGATAGCACAAGCGGTTTTAGACAAAGGGATAGGTGTGATGGATAATGAAGAGTTAAAGCTTGATATGAGTAAAGTGAAATAATATGTTTATACTTTTACCAGTTAACTCTAATGATGCAGACAACACACAGCTAACCAAGATAGATGATGCATCTTTTTGGGCTCAGATGGAGATAGTTGATGGAAAGTTACAAAATATCTTATTTGATAAAGATAAAGATGGTTTTGAGAACTTTTCAGAAGCTGTTATCGTGATAGATGATTCTGAGTATGTTTGGCCTTTTATTGAGATGTCGATGATGGTTTTAGTAGCTCATGTTCAAAGAGATATAGATGATATAGTTGAAGCGTTTATATTTAAGGAACTACACGAACTTGCTTACTAACTTTTTACAGCTGTTTAATCCACTACCAGGTAATCATTACCTAGAGGTAACTACAAAAGTTGATGAGATAACAGACTCTTTAGATAACTTACTTAAAAAAGTTGATGGTGAGTTAAATCTAGCACTTTACAGTGAAGATGATTTGGATATAAAAACCTTATATCCAAATCTAAAAGCTCAACATATAAAATCGTTTAAACAACCTTACCGTGCAATCCCTAGACATTATGATGTAGTGGTTTTTAAAGATTTTTTTCATTTGCATCAAAATAGAGATATGGTTTTAAAGATAGCTTACACCACTCTAGCAAACACCGCTGATATAGTGATAATGGAGAAAAAAGGGGTGATGGATGTTGAAGAGATAAAACAGATGTTAGATAAGTTTGAGTTTAGAGCTGTTAACCACATAGATGTATTGCCAGAGTATGATTTGGTGATGGGAAAGAAGATGCATATGTGGGGTAATGGGTTATGATAATTTATATTTTAGTTATTTAGTTTACTTTTACTTATATTAAACATAATCTTAAATATCTAATATAACCCCTAAAATAAACACTTTGTTAAGTTTCTACACACATCGATATATTTTTTTTATTTTAAATCTCAGTTTCAGCGCTATATAGATAGAATTAAAACAGTCTATTTTAAAAAGAGGAACAAATATGTCAAAAAACCCAATCTTAGAAGAGATTCTAAACGAAGTTGATAAACACCCTGAAATCATGTCTCGTCGTGATGCGATGAAATATCTTACAATGTCTCCAATGGCAGCTTCTATTCTTGCAGGTGCTACTGTTGGTGCTACTACTACAGCAGCTTCAGATGTAAAAGGTAAGATAGTTATCGTTGGTGGTGGTCTTGCTGGTATGAGTACAGCAGCTCGTCTTACTAATACTTTAAGCAACCCAGACATCACAGTAATTGAGCCAGATCCACTTTCAGTATCTTACCAACCAGGTCAAACTCTAGTAGGTGCTGGTATTTGGGATAAAAGTGATATCCAATATAATAGAGATGATTTCGTACCAAACGGTGTAAAACTTATCAAAGGGAGTGTAACTGCATTTGATCCAGATAACAACACTGTAACAGTTGATGGTAAAGATGTAATCAAATATGATCAAATGATTGTTGCTACTGGTCTTATGTTAAATTTTGGAGCTATCAAAGGTTTAGAGGGTGAGATCACTTCAGCTGGTGAAAATTCAGTTGTAAAAAATTGTGGTGTAACTAAAAATGGTCTTCATTCAATCTACTTCCAAGATGGTGCAGAAGCTACTTGGAAAGGGATAGAAGAGTTAGTAGCTAAAGCTAAAGCTCACAAAGGTCCAAACAAACTTCAAGCAGTATTTACTCACCCTAACACACCTATCAAATGTGGTGGTGCTCCTAAAAAAATCATGTATTTAACTCATGCTCGTTTAGAAGAAGCTGGTGTTCGTGATAAAGTGGAACTAACTTTCTATCCAAATGGTAGTGCAATGTTTGGTGTACCTGAATACCACGAAGCTATCCTTCAACAATTCAAAGATAGAGGTTTCAAATGGAACTATGCTCATAATCTAATCGAAGTAGATCCAGTTAAAAAAGTAGCTGTATTTGATAAGCACTGGAAAGAAAAAGGTGCATTTGATGAGGATTTAGAAGAGTATGTAATGGTTACTAAACATGAAAGAGTAGAAGTTCCTTATGATTTTATGCATGTTACACCACCTATGAAAGCTCCAGATGTTGTTGGTAATTCAGCAGTTGGTTCAGACAAAGGTTGGGTACCAGTTAAAAAAGAGACTCTTCAACATGTTAAGTACAAAAATGTATGGTGTTTAGGTGATGTTGCTGCTGTTCCTATGGGTAAAACTGGTGGATCTGTTCGTAAACAATACAAAGTAGTAGTTGATAACATGATAGCTACTATGGAGGGTAAATCTTCTTTACCATCAGAGTATGCTGGTTATACTGTTTGTCCATTTATTACAAGCATCGGTACTGTTATGCTTGCTGAGTTTAACTGGACTAAAAAACCAACACCTTCATTCCCACTTGACCCAACTCAAGAGAGATGGATTTGGTGGTTATTAAAAGTTTATGCTCTAAAACCTATGACTATCCATGGTATGCTTTCAGGTCGTGCATAATAAAATTTAATTTCCACGATTACTTCACGATTGTTTATTACAATGGTGAAGTAAAAAGAAAAAAACTAGGGTTTATCCCTAAAAGTTACACTTATTATAAAAGTTCAATATAATTTTTATAATAAATACTTAATTTAGAATTTCTAAGTTAAAATACATGAAATTTTCAAGGAGAAAAAATGA
>JAFGVR010000227.1 GCA_016937915.1 Campylobacterales bacterium
CTATTCAAATAAATTTAAAAATCTAAAAAAAGATTCCACACCGTTTTGGGTTGATATAGAGATTGTACCCTCTAAAATAGAAAAAGATGGTGAGATTATAGATGGTTTTACATCTATAATGTATGATATAAGTGATGAGGTTTTAAGTGAAAGCGGACTTATAAATGCACTTATAGATAAATCTTCACAGTTTGAATTTGCGATAAACTCCTCAAGAGATGGCTTTTGGGATTATGAACTATCAACAAAAAGACTTTTTTTAAGTAAAAGATGGAAAAAAAGGTTAGGGTTTGAAGAGGATGAAGATGTCACATATATAGACTATATCTCATTGATACCTCAAAAAGATAGATTTGAACACCATATGGCGATGGATGAGATAATGGATAGCAGTGATGATGATACAAAATCTATCCATTTTAGGGTAAGGTATCCAATAGTCACAAAAAAAGGGGAGCATCTTATCATAGATGATACAGGTGATATATTTTTTGATGATGATAAAAATCCCATAAGAATCACTGGATTTCATATAGATTCTACAGAACATGAGCATCAAAGAAAAATCATAGAGACACAAAATAGATTTGCAGCTATGGGGGAGATGATGTCAAACATAGCGCATCAGTGGCGTCAGCCCATAACAGCTATAAATAACGCTTTAAATGAGTTAGAATTTGATATAGAACTCTCAGAACTCTCAGAAATTGATAGCAAAACATTTTTGGAATTATCGAGTAAAATAAAAAGTTATACAAAATATCTAAACGATACTATAGATGATTTTAGAAAAATTTCTAGTGATAGTAAAGAGAAAAAAGTGTTTGATATTAAAAATTCAATCGAGGACGCTTTTGAGATAGTTAAAAGTGAATATAAAAAGCACCTCATAGAGTTTTTATTTGAACAAAATAGCGACATTACAAATATCAAAGGTTATGAGAGAGAGTTTAAACAAGTTATTATAAATATACTAAACAATGCAAAAGATGCATATATAGGTAAAGATATAGATAAAAAATATGTTTTAGTATCGATAGTTGAGTCTAAAGAGAATATAAAAGTTTATATACAAGATCATGCGGGTGGGGTAGATGAGGGTATTATGGCAAAGATCTTTGATCCATACTTTACAACAAAGCATCAAAGTGTTGGTACTGGACTTGGTTTAAATATGAGTAAAAAGATAATTTGTGATTATTTTAATGGTAATATAGAGGTTGAAAATATAGATGGTGGTGCGAGATTTATAATCGTGATACCAAAAAATAATATATAAAGGTTTAAAATGGATTTAACTCACATAGATGAGAATCAAAGACCAAAAATGGTCGATGTAAGTGATAAAAATCAAACAACTAGAGTAGCTGTGGCATCTGGTATGATACAGATGAGTGATGAAGCATTTGAGAATGTTATAAGTAACAACAACAAAAAAGGGCCTGTTTTACAAACTGCTGTGATAGCTGCTATCATGGGGACTAAACAAACAGGCAACCTTATCCCAATGTGTCATCCCCTAAATCTAAGTGGCATCAACTGTGATGTTGAAGAACTACCAGAACTGCCAGGGTTTAAACTAACTGTAACTGCAAAACTAACTGGTCAAACTGGTGTTGAGATGGAAGCACTAACAGGTGTTAGCATCGGACTTTTAACTATATATGATATGGTAAAAGCGATAGATAAAGGTATGGTTATAAAAGATGTTCAACTTGAAGAGAAATCAGGAGGTAAAAATGGAAATTATAAACGATAGTGAAAAAAAACTAGAGCTTACATACCCTTGCAATTGGCAATACAAACTCATAGGGTATGAAAAAGAGGCAATTCAAAAAGCGATAAGAGATGTGATAAACGAAAGAGATCACGATCTTAGCCACTCAAATGCTAGTAAAACTGGTAAATATGTGAGTATGAACCTTGAACTTTTAGTACACAATGATGATGATAGAAACTTCATCTTCGATGCACTAAAAAAACATCAAAATCTAAAAATGGTTCTCTAATATGTCTATATCAAGAAGAGATGCACTAAAACTAACTGGTGCGGCGACAATTTTAGCAGGAACAACTTTAGTTGCAAAAGAGGAGCAGAAAAAAGAGAGTTTTAAAGCTCCGATACCACCAAAAACAAACCCGAGAATAGTGGTAGTTGGTGGTGGTTGGTCTGGCCTTTCAGTTGCAAAATACTCTAAAAAAGAATCCTCTAATGCAGATGTGATTTTGGTTGAGCAAAGAACTCAGTTTATCTCATGCCCTATGAGTAACTTATGGCTTGTGGATAAAGTTGATCTTGAATATCTAACACACGATTATTTAGAGGCTGCAAGGGAAAATAACTATACATTTTTTAACGCAGCTGCAATAGATGTTGATAAGAAAAATAAAATTTTACATACTACAAACGGTGATATAGAGTATGACTACCTTGTTCTTGCCCCTGGCATCGAGTATGATTACTCTTGTTGGACTGATGATGTTGTCTTAGAGCGAAGACTTCGCCAAGAGTACCCTGCGGCTTTTATGCCAGGCTCTGAGCATCTAACTTTAAAAACTAAGATAAAAAACTTCAAAGGTGGAAACTTCATCATGACAGTTCCAGGTGGGAACTACAGATGTTTACCAGCACCTTATGAGAGAGCTTGTATGGTGGCTGATTATTTTAAACATAAGAAGCTAGATGCAAAAGTTATTTTACTTGATGAAAACAACAATGTAACCATAAAAGAGCAGGGATTTCTAACTGCTATGAGGGAGCTTTATAAAGACTATCTATCGTACCATCCAAACTCTAAGATCGAAGAGATAGACTTAGATAACAAAAAAGTGACTACAGAGTTTGAAGAGTTTGAGTTTGAAGATGCATCTTTTTATCCATATGTTAGAGGTGGAAAGATACTTGAAGTAGTTGGAGTTGCAAAAGACACTGTTTATAATAAACTTGAAGGTAATATAGACTACATAAGTTATGAAGCAAAAGGTGAAAAAGATATATTCATCAGTGGAGATGCAAGTCCGATGGGATTTTCAAAATCTGGAAATACCTCAAACACAGAGGGTCAATATGTAGCTAAGATAATAGCAAATAGGATAAAGAAAAATCTACCTATCAAATGGATATCACCTGTAACTATCTGTTTCTCTGCGGTTTCCATATACCCTGAACATGCTATATTTATCCACTCTGAGTACGCTTATGATAAAAAGAAAAACAGTTTTGGATTTGCTACACCCATAACAAGTGAAAACTGGAGAGGGAAAGACGGACTAGAAAATGCCAAAGGGCTTTATAGCTGGGCAAACTCTATGTTTATAGATATGTTTAAAAAATAGAGTTTTAAATAACTCTATTTTATATTTAGACTATTTCCCATCTTTTGAAATCCATCTTTTATATCATCTTTGTCCAAATCATTTTTTAAATCTTTATAGTATGTGAACTTTAAATCACTCCTTTTTTTTAGCTCCATCCTCAAATAACCACTAGGAAGGCCATGTGCTTTTTTGTCAGAGTTTTGGTTTGAGTTGCAAACTATTCCTGTTTTATAAGATACTATGAGGTTGTAGTCACATTGTGGTGTAAAGTTGTAAAGGGAGTTTAGAGTGTCTTCTATCTCTTTGTTTGGTGGAAAAACCATCATGCTCATACACTCAATTTTGGCATCAACTATATTTTTATCGTGGATAAAAGTTTGTGAACCATCACTGCATCCTAAAAAGAAAAGTGTTGCTAAAACAGATAGATACTTTTTCATAACAGCGTTAAAACCTTTACCCCTATAAATATAAATCCCAAAAACAAAAATGATGTAACAAACACAAGTGCAGTGACCACTTTTGGGGTGCAGTCATAAAGAGATGCGAGGTTTACATTTGCAACGGCTAGTGGCATCATAAGCTCTATAAAGATGATCCCCTTTATCATCGAGTCTAACTCTATGTTGTAGAGAACTAAAAACGCAACTATAGGGATGATAAAAAACTTAAAACCAACTACCCACACTATGAGCTTTTTGTTTATCTCTTGCATCTTTGTACCATAGAGATAGATGCCAAACAAAAACAGTTGCATAGTCATAGATGCATACGCACCCATCATGAGGGTATTTAGCATACTCTCACTTGGTTTGTACCCATATACACTTAGTGCTATGGCGATAATAGCCGCCCAAAGGATAGGGAGCTTGACTATGTTTGTGAGTGATGTTTTGGCATCGTAAGTTCCATGAGAGTAATAATAAACCCCTATAGTATAGACCACAAAAACATTTACAAGATTTACTACAGTGGTGTAGGGGATAGACTCCTCACCAAAAATGGCTATGTTTATAGGGATGCCAAGGTTTCCAGTGTTTCCTATGATAGCAGCCACTGTAGCTATGGAGTATTCTTTTTTATCATCAAAAAGCAGTTTGGCAAAAATGGCAGAGATAACGATAGCTACTATGGTGATAGCAAGATATATGGATGGTGCAAACAGCAAAGTTATGTCAACAGGACGAACAAGCAAACCCCAAAAAGTCAAAAAAACCTGCAAAAAGTAAACATTGATAAGTGTGATGGTTTTATCATCGATCTGCTCTTTAAAGCTCATCTTAGCGATAAAACCCATCACTATAAATATATATACGCCGATTATGGAAAAGATTATGGAACTCATGGTGCTACTAGATGATAATTTTACAAAGTGAATTTTGGATAGTTTCTAACTCAGAATCGTTAAGTGTTGAAAGTTTCTCTTTTACTCTTGTTTTAGATAATGCTCTTATCTCATATATACAAGCATCACAGTCTTTTAAAAGGTTATCTCTAGCATTTATAAAAAATCTATAGGGAAGGGCATCTTTTTCTATAACTGTTGATAGTGGTATAACTATGACAGTGTCTAATATCTCGTTATCATCTTTATCACTTAGGATTATCGCAGGTCTTAGTTTACCTATCTCACCACCTTTTGCAGGGTTGAAGTTTACTAAAAATATATCACCTCTATTTAATCCCATCATCAACAACCCCATCACCTATGGTATCTTTAGAACTAGCTTCTGCTACTCTTTGGAGAAGTTTTCTTTTTTGAGATTTTTCCAAATCTTGTAAAAAAATCTCAAATTTATCTTTCAAAAATTTTGGTACAAAATAGCCAACTTCCTCTTTTTTTCTACCATTGACTATATGGATAACCTCTTTTGTCTCAAAAAAAGTGGAAGATTTTCTCAAATCTGCAAGTGTCGCTTCTACCATGATAAACCTTTTTACATATTGATTTTACAAAATATTATATCATATATGCTTCATAGAAATTTTATAATACAATTATAAAAAAAATAAGAGATATATATGAAAACAATAGATGAGATAGATAGAATCATAAAAGATGAGATGGCGGTGATGGTTTATTTTTCAGCACCCACTTGTAATGTGTGTCACGCTTTAAAGCCTAAGCTTATGGAAGCTATAGATGCAAACTTTGATAAGTTTGTGATAGTTGATGTTGATGTGTCATTATCTCAAGATGTGGCAGCACATTTTGGTGTATTTAGCATCCCAACTATTCTTATATTTTTAGATGGTAAGGAGTTTTTTAGAAAGTCTAGAAATATGAGTGTGGATGAGGTGATACGAGAGATAAAAAGACCTTATGAGATAATGGTTTCATGAAAAAAACTATCCTTATAACAGGGTGTTCTAGTGGCATCGGTTATGACACTGCGAAGTTTTTACACAGCAGAGGTTACGATGTTTATGCAACTGCACGAAGTGATGCAGATGTAGCGAGGCTTTTGGGTGAGGGGTTAAACGCTTATAAACTTGATGTGACAAACAAAGAGGAGATAGCATCTGTTTTAAAGCAAATCATAAAAGATGGCAAAGAACTTTATGCACTCTTTAACAACGCTGGGTATGGTCAACCTGGAGCTGTCGAAGATATAACTACAGATGTTTTAAAAGAGCAGTTTGAGACAAACTTTTTTGGGCTTCATGAGGTTACTTATCAGGCTTTAAAGATTATGCGTCATCAGGGTTATGGTCGCATCATCCAGCACTCATCAGTTCTTGGCATCATCTCTCTTAGGTTTCGTGGTGCTTACAATGCATCTAAGTACGCCATAGAGGGGTTGAGTGATACTTTAAGGCTTGAACTGATGGGTAGCGATATATATGTAAGTACGATTAACACGGGTCCAGTTAGGAGTGACTTTAGGCAAAATGCGATAAAAATGTTTGAAAAAAATGTAGATGCAGACTCTAGTATATACAAAGACGAGTATAAAGCAAAAGTTCTAAAAAGAAAAGAATCAAAAGATGATGGGGTGTTCACAAAAGATTCAGATGTTGTGATAGCAAATATACTTCATGCACTTGAATCCAAAACTCCAAGACCAAGATACTATAATACAAAAGCTACATATCTTTTGGGATTTTTTAAAAGAGTGCTTTCAACCACACTACTTGATAAGATTTTAATGAAAATCTAAAAGGGTAGGTTGTAGAGATTTGATTTTATAGCTTTTTCTATGCATCTCACAGTAGCCATATTGTTTTATCATCTCAACATGTAGCTTTGTCCCATACCCTTTGTGTTTTTCAAAGTGGTAGTGTGGAAATTTTTTTGCTTGTTCTAAAATATCTCTATCGTGTGTAACTTTTGCAAGGATAGATGCTGCACTAACTTCTGCTACTTTGCTATCGGCTTTTATCATAGTTTCTATCCCATCCACTCCAAAAGAGCTGTTCCCATCAAAAAGGTATGTTGTGGCTTTTAGAGAGTTTTTTATCTCTTGTAAACCTAAAGATAGACATCTACTGATGCCATCTTCATCTATTTGAGCTGGTGAGAATTTTACTATGTGGTAGGTAGAGTTTTTGATTATCTCTTCAAAAAGTTTCTCCCTTTTTTTCTCAGTTAGTTTTTTAGAGTCCATCAAACCATCAACGCTTCCATTTAAGATGCATCCAGCCATAACAAGATCACCTGCAAGTGGCCCACGCCCAGCTTCATCTATGCCACATAAAATCTTACTCATCTGTAAAGCCTATTTTGATATATATGATTTAAAACAGTTATAAATGATAAAAGATCTTTTTCTAACTCATCATCGTGTTCTATCTCATTTAGATGTTTATTTTCATACTTTAGAGTTAAAGGTTTCATCCTTGGTCTTATAACCGCCACCTTATCATCTACTCTTAGGGCGTAACTATCGTTAAACTGCATCAAAGATAGGTTTTGTTTTTTATCGCTAAATATAGAGTGACCCATTATAGGGGTAGTAGCAGAGATGCCAGCAAGATCTAGTGCGGTAGCTAAAACATCAGGCTGAGTTGAGATGCCATTGTAAACTTTTGCATCTATATCACCACCAAGTATAACTCCAGGGATTTGAAACATCTCAACAGGAAATATATCATTTCCATAAACTCTTACATTGTGATCAGCTGCTATGACAAAAACAGTATCTTTATAGTAAGCCTCTTTTTTGGCTTCTTCTATAAATCTACCAATTGCAAAGTCTGCGTATTTGATAGCATTTTTTACACTTTTTTTCTCCACTCCATCTATTAGTTCAAATTTTCCATCAGGAAAATCAAAAGGGGTATGGTTTGTTGTTGAAAAGATAACAGATGCAAATTTTTTACCATTACGATGCAGTTTTTTAAACTCCTCATTTGCTCTTAAAACAACCTCTTCATCACAAACACCCCAAGTCCCTACAAATGATGGATTTTCAAACTTCTCTTTATCTATCACTTCATCAAAACTGTTACCAAGATACCACCCTTTCATGTTATCAAATCTACTCTCACCACCATAGATAAAAGATGTATGATACCCTAGTGGTTTTAGAAGTTTTGCTATGGTGAAATAATCACTTTGGGATTTATTTCTTTTTATAACCCCTTTACCAGGGATGGAGAAGTTTCCAGCACTTAGACCTGCTAAGCCTCTAACACTTCTAGTTCCGTTTGAGTATAGGTTTGTAAAAGTTATCCCCTCAGATGCAAGTTTGTTAAGATTTGGTGTGATGCCATCTTCTCCACCAACTGCTTTTACAAACTGATACCCCATACTCTCCTCTATTAGTATCACAATGTTTTTAGTATTGCTAGATTCAAAGTTACTTTTTTCAAAACGGCTTAAGATATATTTTTTATCTGCATCTGTTATCTCTAACCTTTTTTGCACTCTGCTTATAGCTTCGTTTAAATCTATCTTTCCATACCTCTTTGCAATATCTTTATTGCTGTGTTTTTTTGCAGAGTATATAGCATACCCTATGGAGTAGATGGAGTTTTTAGTAACTTCATTTAAAACTCTATTACTAGAGTACATAGCATCGGAGATGTTTGCAGGTCTGTGTCCAAAAGATGAGCGAATCCCTATGAATATAAGAAGCCCAATAGGTAAAAACCAGATCACCCTTTTTATGTAAGGTTGTTGCGTCACTTCTAAAAAATCATTTTTGTGAGTTTTAAGATAGATGCGTACAAATGCAGCAATAGTTATAAATGCAAGTAAAAGTGGCAGTTTATAATCAGCCAATATCATATCAAATACCTCTTTTGGGTATTCGAGATACTCTACAAAAAGATAATTTGGTCTGCAATCATACTGAGCCATAAATGGAAAAGTTGCTATCTCTATATATATGAGGATAGAGATAACAACCAAAAAGTAGTATTTTAAAAATGCATCTATATGTTTGGCTAAAAAACTAGGGAGTAGGGTGAGTGATATGGTTGGGATGATGAGCAGCATCGAAGCTACTATAGTGTCCATCTTTAGTCCATATAAAAACGATAGCCATATATTTGCATCAGTGGTGATGAAGTTGTCAAAATAGATGGAAAATAAAAACACCCTTCCTATAAAAAAGAGTGTTATTAACAAAAGGTAGTATTTAAATAATTTTTTAAATAGATTC
>JAFGVR010000228.1 GCA_016937915.1 Campylobacterales bacterium
GCAAGATTTGCAGCTATCGCACTTGAGTATGAACAACCTGTTCCATGAAGATTAGTTGATTCTATAAACTCTGTTTTAAATATCCTCTTTTTACCATCTATAAAAAGCTGATCAATGCTAAATGAGCCATTTGGTGAAGTGATTACTTGATGCTTAACCAAAACAGGACAAGGGGATTGTTGGATTTTTTGCAAAGAGTCAGTATCTCCATGTTTGTACCCAAAGAGTTTACTTGCTTCGTGTTGGTTTGGAGTTATAAGAGTTGCGTAGTTAAAGAGTCTTTTCATACTATTAACCGCTTCTTCATTTAAAAGTGGTGAACCCGCTTTTGAGATAAACACTGGGTCTAACACTATGGGGATATCAAGATCTTTTATAAAATCCTCTACTACCTCCATAATCTGCGAAGAGTAAAGCATCCCTATCTTAATAGCAGAGATTTCAAAGTCCTCTTTTATAGCCTCTAACTGAGCTTTTACAAAGTTTTTTGGAACTTCATGTATATCACTTACACCTGTTGTATTTTGAGCTGTAAGAACAGTTATAGCCGTAGTTCCAAAAACTCCTAAAGACTCAAAACTTTTCAAATCAGCCTGAATCCCAGCTCCACCACTACTATCTGAACCAGCTATAGTTAAAACCACTTTCATAACATCATCCTTTTTTTATTTGGGATAATTTTATATGAAAAATGGGTTTGTTTGTAGTTTAAAAATGTCTTATCATATCAATCTTTTTGCCAGATAAAACTAAAATCAAACTCTATCTTGCATCTTTGTAACTCAAAAGTGTAACTCTCATCACTAAAGTCACCAATCTTTACATATCTATAATCTTGAAGTTTATAAAGTTTTGCTTTTTTACCATCTGGATATACCAAGATATAATACTTCACACCCTCTT
The DNA here is from genome assembly GCA_016937915.1 of Campylobacterales bacterium. Taxonomy (GTDB): domain Bacteria; phylum Campylobacterota; class Campylobacteria; order Campylobacterales; family Sulfurimonadaceae; genus Sulfurimonas. Next base: position 904 of record JAFGVR010000228.1, read on the forward strand.
TTTCATAAAGGTCAAACTTTAAAATCTCATCCCTTTTTGCTGTGGTTTTAGAGATAACTTCAAAAACAATATCTGGAGCTTTATTTAATCTATCGGTTGGTGGGTAGCAAAACACCATGGTATCTGATCTAACTATAGTATCTTCACTAAACTCTACATCTGTTTCAAAAACAGCATGACAAAATGAACACTCATCTAGTTGTTCATCTAATTGTCTATATATCTTTCCATTGATATACTGATGCCCAAACATAGGTGATGGAGCCATAGCATAAGGTACACCATCCACAAGCTCCCATGCATCTGCCCAGTTCATATAGTCTTGTTTCGTATATCTCTCAACATAAGCTAGATTTGACATCTTTTTCACCTTTTAAACAAAATATACACATTCTATCAAATAGAGGATAAATATATGGTTTAATCACCTACGATGAACAACTAATGTGTGATACTCCAGCTGCATAAAAAAGGTTAGATGGTTTTTTGTTGTAATATTTTTTTTCAATCTCCAAAGATTGTTCACTGTATGGGTCATTCATCACCTCTTGCAACTCTTTTAAAAGTGTGTAATCACCATTATTTGCTTGTTCATAAGCTGGTACTAAAATCCACTCACGCAAGGTATATTTTGGATTTACCTGTTTCATCTGCATCGATTTTTCATCATCTATAGATGCTCTCCATCTATCAAGCCAATCAGACCACTCTTTGATGATGAGTGCATCTTCAGGTATGTCGCTATAAAAACTTTTTTTAAGTGGAGTTATATCTTGTGGGATGTTTGATAGTTCACGAAAAAAGATAGTGTAATCAACAGAACTTCTTATCATAAGCATCATAAGCTGTTCAAACAAATTTTTATCAAATCTACTCATCCCAAGTTTTTTAGCCCACATCATCTGCATCTCTTGTTGCATAACTACAGAAAAATTATCTCTGATTTTATAAAGCTCATCTTTTGATTTTAAGAGCGGTTCTAATGCTTTGCAAAACATATCAAAGTTAACCTCTGCTGCTTTTGGCTGATTTAAAAATGAGAAGTGTACACCTCCACCTGTCCATGGTTGATATCTTGGATCAAACATATCTATAAACCCAAAAGGTCCATAATCAAGTGTAAACCCACCAGAAGAGCAATTATCGCTGTTGAAATTCCCTTGTGTGTAACCAACACGGATCCAATCTGCCACAAGTTTAGTTAAACGGTTACAAAACTCTTTTGCAAGTAAGATTATTTTCTCTTCCAAAGGTAGATTAGCATCTATCTCTTTGGCGTACTCTCGCTCTATGAGATGCAAAACTATCTGCTCAAGTTCTCTCATCGCATCAGGATGTTCATTTTTTCTAGCTCTTCTTCCAAAAAGTTCTAACTGCCCCACTCTGATAAATGAAGATGCAACCCTTATTGAGATAGCTACTGATTCTTCTATCATCACTTCAGGATCTCTTGAGTATGAACCATCTCTAAACCATGGCCGCCTTACTTTCTCTTTTTTAGAGACATATAGAGTTAAAGAGCGAGTGGTAGGTACATCAAGTGAATGCATAAGCTCCTGTGCCAAAAACTCTCTGATGCTAGACCTAAGAACTGCTCTACCATCAGCACCTCTACAGTACGGAGTTCTTCCTCCCCCTTTTAGTTGCTTCTCATAGCGTTTACCTTTTACAACAACCTCTAA
>JAFGVR010000229.1 GCA_016937915.1 Campylobacterales bacterium
ATAAAAACACAATCTCTAATAATACAACTACAAAAAAAAGATAAACTTTTCTTTGAAACTCTTAAAGAGATACAACAGTTCGTTCAAAATAACAATTTAGATTTTGAAATCCTAATAGAGATTTATAAATATCTATCTAGGGAGTATATAGGTTTAACACATAGTGCCATAGCAGATACAAAAACTGGAATTTTAGATGTAATAACATACAGTTGGGATGAGATAAATAAAAACTATATACCGCTTGGTGATGGTGTATCTATACTTGATGTTGTTAAATTTTTACTTATATTTATAATTGGTTTTACAGCTGCATCATTTTATAAAAAAAAGATTATAGTATCTATTAGATTTGTTAAAAATTCCTCCCCTGCTACAAGGACGATGCTAGCAAATTTGGGGTACTATTTTTTAATATTTTTAACATTTATGATGGCTCTAAAATCTGTAGGGATAGATCTATCTTCACTTACTATGCTAGTTGGGGCATTATCTGTTGGTATAGGTTTTGGTCTTCAAAATATAGTATCAAACTTCATCTCTGGGATTATTTTAATCTTTGAACAAAGCATTAAAGTTGGCGATATCATTGAAATCGAGGCTGGAATAAGAGGCAAGGTTACTCAGATAAATATGAGAAGTAGCATCATAACTACTTTTGATAATATAGAATATATAGTTCCAAACTCAACTTTTATCCAAAGTAATGTTATAAATCTAACCCTTACAGATGATATCAGAAGACTTAGCATCCCGTTTGGTGTGGCTTATGGAAGTGATGTTGAAAAAGTATCATCTATCATCTTAAATGAGCTTGAGAAAAGCGAACTTGTTTACATCAAAAATGATCAAGACAGAATGCCTAAAATAAGAATGAGTGCTATGGGGGCTAGCAGTGTAGATATGACGCTTTTGGTATGGATAGATGCAAACAGCTCTAAAAGAACTATTGACCCATCTGCACCATCAGACTTTTTAACATTTGTATATAAAACTCTAAATGCAAATAATATTGAGATCCCATTTCCACAAATGGATCTTCATATAAAAACTGATTTTCGAAATAAAAATATAGATACTATATAAGCTTAAAAATAAATCCATCTGAGGTTTGTTCATATTTATATCTATAAAAACCATCAAGTTCTATAACAACTCTATAGTACCCTTTGTGGTTACCTATAGTTATATTTTTAAACACACTATTTGGATTGTCTTTAGAAAAATGTTGCAAAAATGAATCGTGTATCTTTTTAAAATCAAGTACTATTCTATGAGGTTTTACCAATAAAAAATCTCTCATAAGCTCATTTTTTGTTTCTATTTTAAGTGTTTTAGTATCTTCACTAAATTTAATATACTGTTTATCTGCCAATAATTTAAAATTATCCTTATTAGAGTGTTTCTCATTTATAACATTTTTTTTGCTAATGTCAACTTTTTTATCTTCTGCTACTTTTACCTCTTGAACATCATTTTTTATATTAACAATATTAGCAGATGAATTCTCATAACTTTGTGATATAAAAATAGGAAGGTGCCAATCTATAGAATTACTAAGTTCAATTGATTGCTCTTCAACTGAACCATCTAAATTTTTATATGTAAGCGTCACTTTTTGTATCTCTCTAGCTTGTGAGGGAAGTTTGATAGTAGCTCTTTTTAAAGGTGGAGATATACTATTTAGATTTGAAGAATATGGTATATCCTCCATCCCATCTTTAGGGAAAAAAGGGTTTTCCCTAGACTCCAAAAGAGATACTAATAAAGTTGTAGTTATAAAAATCTTACTAGTTAAATTTTTCATCATACCCCTTAGTTTGCAGATATCTCTTTAAGTTCAAAATACTCTTTTTGAAGAGATGCGTTTTCATTTTTTAATCTAATTATCTCATCTTGAAGATAATTTTCATATTCTTCAATGCCAACTAAAACTTCAAGTGAATTTGTACCATAAAGCAAAACACCTATATATACACCAAGTGCTGAAATTATAAAAAACAAAATAAAAAACTTTTGTAAAGAAAGACCCAAGTATCTTTGTGTAACACTCTGATTGTGATCTATCCCTTCAAAGAGTTCGTTATTTTGCATCGTTATAATTTAAAAATTTAGTTAAAAAGTGTAGAACCTAAATACTCACCATACATAACTTCGTTTTCTATCTCTAGAAGTCTGTTATATTTGGCAGTTCTCTCACCCCTTGCAGTTGAACCAGTTTTTATCTCACCACAGTTAAGTGCTACAGCGAAGTCAGCGATGAATGCATCTTCACTCTCACCAGAACGGTGACTCATTACACATTTATAACCATTTCTTTGAGCTAAACGAACTGTTAGCATAGTTTCACTTACTGAACCTATTTGGTTTGGTTTGATAAGGATAGAGTTTGCGATACCTTTTTGGATACCTTCATTTAAAATATTTGCATTTGTTACAAACAAGTCATCACCAACTAGTTGAACTTTAGAAGCTAGTTTGTCAGTTAAGATTTTCCAACCATCCCAATCATCTTCACTTAAACCATCTTCTATAGATACGATAGGATATTTTGAACATAAATCAACATAATAATCAACTAATTCTGCAGATGTAACTGTACGGTTTTCAGACTCTAGTCTATATCCACCATCACATACTAGTTCACTAGCTGCAACATCTAATGCTATAGCCATCTCTTCTCCAGCTTTATATCCAGCTTTCTCGATAGCTTCCATAATAACTTGGATAGGCTCTTCATTTGAGCTTAAATCTGGTGCGAAACCACCTTCATCACCAAGTGCAGTATTGTGTTTTTTAGCTTTTAGGATAGCTTTTAAGTTATGATAAACTTCAGCAGATGCTTGAAGAGCTTTTGCAAAATCATCAAAACCTACAGGCATAATCATATACTCTTGGAAATCAACTGAGTTATCAGCATGGCTCCCACCATTGATGATGTTTAACATAGGAGTTGGCATAACCATAGCGTTTGCACCGCCAAGGTAGCGGTAAAGTGGTATATTTAAACTTTGTGCAGCCACGCGTGCTACAGCCATAGATACACCTAAAACTGCATTAGCCCCAAGATTAGAGTAGTTTTCAGTTCCATCTACCTCTTTCATAATAGCATCTACTATAGCTTGATTATAAGGTGATTGACCAATTAGAGCATCTGAGATTGTAGAGTTTACATTCTCAACAGCTTTTAATACACCTTTACCCATGTATCTATCGCCACCATCACGAAGCTCTAATGCTTCTCTTTTACCTGTACTTGCCCCAGATGGTACTATAGCACTAGCTGTAGTTCCATCACTTAAAATAACTGTTGCTTTTACGGTTGGGTTACCGCGAGAATCCATTACTTCAATTGCACTTACGCTATCTATAAACATAAAAAACCTTTTTTTAAATAATTGTGCCTATTTTATCAAAAAGTTATTAAAAATTTGTTTAGGTTATAGATCCTCATCTATTATATCATCCATATCTGCCACTTCTGCAACCTCTGCTGCTTCCATGATATTTACATCACTCATCCCCATAGCAAGTTTGATTTTTTCCTCTATCTCTTTTGCTAGTTCTGGTTCATCTTTAAACTTTTGTTTAACATTCTCACGCCCTTGGCCAAGCTTATCTTCACCATAGCTAAACCATGCTCCAGCTTTGTCTATGATGTCAAGTTTTACACCATAATCAACAAGTTCACCAGCTTTTGAGATCCCCTCACCAAACATAATATCAAATTCAGCTTGTCTAAAAGGTGGAGCTACTTTATTTTTGATAACTTTTGCTTTTACACGGTTACCTATCTGATTTTCACCCTGTTTTAGTGATGCTATGCGTCTAACATCTATACGAACAGATGCATAAAATTTAAGAGCATTTCCACCAGTAGTAGTTTCAGGTGAGCCATAACCCATCATCCCTATCTTCATACGGATTTGGTTTATGAAGATGATAGTACAGTTCATTTTAGATAAAACACCAGTTAGTTTACGGAGTGCTTTTGACATAAGTCTAGCTTGAACACCAACTTGTTGATCATTCATCTCACCCTCTAACTCCACTTTTGGTGTAAGTGCAGCTACTGAGTCAACTACTATTAGATCAACTGCTCCACTTCTAGCAATTGTCTCAACTATATCAAGTGCTTGTTCACCATAGTCTGGTTGTGATACCAAAAGGTTTTCAACATCTACACCTAGATTTTTAGCATATATAACATCTAAAGCGTGTTCAGCATCTATAAATGCACAAATTCCACCATTTTTTTGACACTCTGCTGTAACTTGAAGTGCAAGTGTAGTTTTACCAGAACTCTCAGGACCAAAAACTTCTATGATACGCCCCTCAGGGATACCGCCGATGCCAAGTGCTAAGTCTAGTCCGATTGAGCCAGTACTTATAGATTTTATAGGTTCTATCTCTTTATCACCAAGCCTCATTAAAGCACCTTTACCAAATGCTTTATCTATCTGTTTGATTGCCAAGTCTAATGATTTTTGTTTATTTGCATCCATAATTCAACCCTCTTTATTTTAATATTAACATTCTAGTATAAAAAATATTTCAATATAAAAAATATTTCATTTTGTCATTTTTTTATTTTTATTTATATAAAACAACCCTATTTCTACCAAGTTTTTTAGCTTCATAAAGTGCATTATCTGCATATTTTATAACTTTTGTGAAATCTTCACTATCATCTGGATATGACGAAATCCCTATACTGATAGTTTTCGTTATTTTATCTTTGAAAAAGAAACTCTAATATTTTCTGCTATCCTCAAAGCATCATTTTTTGATATATTATATAAAATCACCATAAACTCTTCACCACCGTACCTTATAGCTACATCTGAACCTTTGATAGATTTTTTCAAAAATTCAGATAATCCAACTATAACTTTATCCCCTACATCATGACCATAAGTATCATTTACCTTTTTAAAATGATCTATATCTATCATAAAAAGTACATATCTTCTTGTAGTATCTGATGTAATATTTTCCAAATATCTTCTATTGAAAAGTCCTGTTAAACTATCTTTTAAACTACTCTGTTCTAATATATTTAAAAGGTATCTACTTTCCAAAACTGGTTCAGCTAATTCAAAATAGTTTTTAATAATAGGTTCAAACTCTTTTATCTTTTCTATCTCATCTTCTGAGTTTGATCTTATATGAAGTATAAGAGAGTAAGAATCATTAATATTAAAAGGGATACATAAATACTCACAACCATCTTGATGACAAGTTTCACATATTTTATAAAACTCTGTAGAAAGTACATTATTTGCAGTTCTAAAAGCACGACAATCATTTGCATTACTATTAAAAGTAGTATCTGGAAGTTTTGTTTTTTCTATTGTATTTATAACAATATTTCTAGTTTTATTTTTACTATCTATCTCCATTAATAAAAACTTATTTATCTTAAAAGTCTCACTAAGTATGTGAGCTAATCTTTTATATATCAAATCTTTACTATCATCTAATTCTATAGTCTTTTTAAATCTAAATATCTCACTAAGTTCGTTTAATCTTGAAGCAACTTTCCCAGCTTCATCAGATAA
>JAFGVR010000230.1 GCA_016937915.1 Campylobacterales bacterium
TGACAGATAGAGTCGTGGCACTTGATATTTTGGAAAATATATCAGATGCTAAAGCTGTTTTTGAAGATTTTTATAACAAGTATAAAAAAGATACTTTGGTTATGAATAAGTATATAACTATCATAGCATCTGCGGATAAAGATGGTGTTTTAGATAGGGTACAAGAGCTTGAGAGTGATGAGGTTTATGATAAAAAAGTTCCAAACCTTGTTCGCTCACTTATCGGGAGTTTTACAAGAAACTATAGATACTTTCATAAAAAAGATGGAAGTGGATATAAATTTGTCGCAGATAAGATAATAGAGATAGATAAAATCAATGCTCAGATGGCATCTGCACTTGCAGGAGCGTTTAAAATCTATAATAGAATCAATAATACAAATAAAACTCTTATGAAAAAAGAGTTAGAGCGTGTAGTTTCTACACACAATCTCAGTAAAAATACTTATGAGATAGTTAATAAAATCTTATAATATATACCTTTTAATCATAAGAAGCCCTAATATAGGGCTTCTCTTTTATCTATAAAAATAACTAATAATAAAAATTTTTTTAATTATTATTTTTTCTGATATATTTTAGCTACAATTTATTTTGTAACATGAATTAGAGGAGAGAATATGGCAAGATTAGTTGTTTTAGGTGGTGGTGTATCTGGTCACACTGCTGCAACATTTGCTGCTAAGTGGTTGGGATCATCACACGAAGTAGTAGTAGTTACTCCAAATAGCAAGTGGAATTGGATCCCTTCAAATATTTGGGTTGGTGTAGGTCAGATGAGTACAGAAGATGTAACTTTTGATTTGGCTCCTGTTTATGCAAAAGCTGGCATAACTTATAAACAAGCCAAAGCTGTTTCTATAAATCCTGAGGGTAACGAATCAAGCGATAAGCCGTTTGTTACTATAGAATTTACAGAAGCAGCAAAAGTTGGTCAGAGTGAAAACTTAGAGTATGACTATCTCATAAACGCAACTGGACCAAAACTTAACTTTGGTTCTACACCAGGGCTTGGTGAGGGTAGTCAGCTTGGTGAGCATACTGTATCGGTTTGTACAGCAGATCACGCACATCATGCAGCAGAAGAGCTTCAAAAATGCATCGAGGCTATGAAAGGTGGTAAACGCCAAAAATTCCTTATAGGTACTGGTCATGGTATGTGTACATGTCAAGGTGCTGCATTTGAGTATATCTTCAACATAGAGCATGAACTTAAAAAAGCTGGTGTTCGTGATATGGCAGACATCAAGTGGATATCAAATGAGTCATTTTTAGGTGATTTTGGTGTTGGTGGACTTCACATGAAAGCTATGGGTTTTGCAGTTAGTTCAAAAATCTTTGCTGAGTCTTTATTTACTGAGCGTAATGTTGATTGGATAATCGGTGCTCATGTAAATAAAGTGGAAAAAGGTAAAGTTAGTTATGAGCTTTTAGATGGGACTATGGATAGTGAAGAGTTTGATTTTGCTATGCTTATCCCACCATTTGCTGGTGTTGGTTTAAAAGCTTACGCTAAAGATGGTTCAGATATAACTTCTACAGTTTTTGCACCAAATGGGTTTATGAAAGTTGATGCAAATTACGCTGCTGGAAGTTATGAGAATTGGAAAGCAACAGATTGGCCAAGAACTTACCAAAACCCAACTTACTCAAATATGTTTGCTTGTGGTATCGCATTTGCACCACCGCATCCTATATCTAAACCAATGGCATCACCAAATGGCACTCCAATAGGCCCAACTCCACCAAGAACAGGTATGCCATCTGGTATCATCGGTAAAGCGGTAGCACACTCTATATGTGATAGAATCTTAAAAGGTGAAAATGCTCCACTACATGAAGCTTCTATGGCTGAGATGGGTGCGGCTTGTGTGGCATCTGCTGGTAAAGGTTTATTTAACGGTACAGCTGCTGCTATGACTATATATCCAGTAGTACCTGACTTTGAAAAATACCCTGGAACTGGTCGTGATACAGACTATACATTTGGTGAGATAGGACTTGCAGGTCACTGGATAAAACATATATTACACCACTTGTTTATCTATAAAGCAAAACTTAATCCAGGCTGGACTCTAATTCCAGAGTAGGGTTTATAAAATTATATTTTCTGCCTCGATAGAGGCAAGCTTTAAATAGCGGCTAGCGTAGCTATCGGAATTATTTTTGATAGCGTGATAAATAGATGAAAGGCTTTCTTCATTTTACAAGGTACCCCTTGAGGGTGTGAAATAAAATGATATTTTCTGCATCGATAGAGGCAAGCTTTAGTGCCACAGCGGCTAGCGTAGCTATCGGAATTACTTCCGATGGCGTGATAAATAGATGAAGGGCTTCCTTCATTTTACAAGGTACCCCTTGAGGGTGTGAAATAAAATAAAGGAATATAAAATGGCAGAAAAACCACATGGAAAACACGGCGAAGAGAACATCAAGGCGTATGGTAATAACTTCACAACAATGACACCTGGTCCATTTGCAAAATGGCTTAGAACTTGTGTTATTTATCAGTTTATCAGATTTGTGATAATTAACCTTAAAATGATAGTAGTGGTAAACAAAAGCCACTAACCCCCTTATCCCCATTTTGGGGATTTCTCTTTTTAAAAAATTACTTCAAAGGTAGATAATGGTAAGAGATATTATTACCTATCCAACACCCCCTAGTGCAGAGTACTCCACAGATGTTAGAAAGTTTGATGATGAGCTTTTCAAACTCATAGATGATTTAAAAGATACCATAACAGCAAATTCACTTCAAGGTTTGGCAGCTTATCAGATAGGTAGTCATTTTAATGTGGTAGTTGTTAAAAAAGAGGATGGTGAGTTTTTAGAGCTTATAAACCCTCGAATCATTTTAAATAATGGCAAGCAGATGGTAAAAGAGAGTACTGCCTATTTTCCAGGTCTTGATGCTAATGTATCAAGATACGATAAGATAAGTGTAGTTTACCAAGATAGAGATGCAAAAGATAACTCTATAAGGGCTGATGGTGAGTTTTCAGCACTGCTTCAAAGGAAGATAGATTATACATTTGGTTCAAGTTTTATAAACAAACTATCAAAAGATGAGAAAAAGCTATTTGAGCAAAAGTTAGAGTTTGGAGTCGAGGCTGCTACCATCCAGACTTGTCCAACCGTTTTTAAGAGAGATTATTTCAAAAAAAGGGTAAATCTACTTAGCATCATAATGGTTGTTGTTTTAGTTGTGTCTCTATTTTTTGATGATGCGATGCAACAAAAGATGTTTACTACACAGCTAAATGTTTTTTTTACAGCTTTTTTAGTAAATGTGGGTTACTTTTTTTATGGATATTATGAGGGTAAAAAATACACCACTTGTACAAGTTGCCAGATAGGAAATATATTTGGTACATTTGCCATAGCATCTGTTAGATTGTTTATTTTACTTGGTCTATCTTATCTGTTTTTAGGTTGATGAAATGTTACTTGATTATGAAAATTTAGAACCAAAACAGATATATAAAGTGATGAGCCAAAGCATCATTCCACGCCCCATAGCTTGGATAGTAACAGAGGAGGGTGGTGTTGTAAATGTGGCTCCGTTTTCATACTTTACACCTCTATCTTCATCACCAGCTACAGTTATAGTTTCAATTGGGCATAAAGCAGATAAAACTCCAAAAGATACACTTTTTAACATAAGAAAAACTAAAAAAGCAACTATCTGTTTTGTAGATGAAGAAAACCTTGAAAATATGCAAAACTCTGCAAATCCACACGAAAAAAATGAGAGTGAAACCGATATATACAACATAGAAACAAAGTATATCTTAGATGGTTATCCACCTATCATAGCTTCAGTTCAAAGTGCTATGTTTTGTGATTTTCATAGTGAAGTGGAACTTGATGGATCAACCAAGCCTATAATATTAAATGTTAAAAAGCAGTACTTCAAAGATGAACTTATAGATGAGAAGTTAAACATCTTTTTGGAAAATATCTCAAGAGTTGGTAAAAACTTTGCTAAAAGTAAAGAGATTACAGAGTTATAACTCTGTAGCTCTTTTGTAAGCTTTCTCTATAGCACTCATGCATCCGTGTCTTACATTGTTCTCTTCCATAGCACTATAACCAGCTGCAGTAGTTCCACCAGCACTCATCACACCATCTTTTAAAAGTGCGGGATGGATATCTTGTATAAGCTCACCAAACCCACCAAAAAGTCCACGCATTATCTCCATAGCATCATCACGCTTTAGCCCTTGTTTTACAGCTCCATCAGCAAATGCTTCAGATATGAGGCACAGATACGCAGGTCCACTTCCAGCAAGTGCAGTAGCTATATCTATCTCTTTTTCACTCCCTAGCCATGTAGTAGTACCTATTGCACCCATGATCTCTTTTGCTTCATTTTTATACTCTTCATCACCTGTTAAAGTGGTATGTGACCTACCTATAGATGCTGCAAGGTTTGGCATAGTTCTCACAACTGCATCTGAATTTAGATTTTCTTTTAGTTTTGCGATATTTGTTCCAGCTAAAACCGAATATACAACTCTAGCTTTCCCTTTTAATACACTACCAACACTCTCAACATTTGCAGGTTTTACACAAAAGATAACTGTTTTACCACTTATGTCAAAATCTTTTAAAAGATATTTTTTTATCTCTAAACCTAACTCTTTTTCAAATCTGTTAAGTTTTTCCATATCTCTACCAACTACCTCTATCTCATAGTTTGCTTTTAACCCTTTTGCTATGCTAAGAGCCATATTACCATTTCCTACAAATGTTATAAGTTTTGACA
>JAFGVR010000231.1 GCA_016937915.1 Campylobacterales bacterium
TCGTTTTATATTCCAATGCTCTGGCACTTGTATAGAAGTATGAATCCCACTATCTTTATAAGAAGTATATTTTTCTAGTTTAGTCATTTTCCATCCCTTTTGTGAGTTGGTTTCGCTCTCTTTGAAGCTCCTTTTGTAGTTCATCTTCTGAAGGTAAAAATGGCATATATTTAGAAGCAAAGAGTTGTTTACTTTCATTTAGTACAGAGTATTTTGCCACCGCTTGTGAGTGTTCGCTACAGAGTATCAGCCCTATAGTTGGGTTGTCGTCTTCGCTTTTGTGGTGTTGGTCATAAACTCTTACATAGGTATCCATCTGCCCTACATCTTGGTGAGTGAGTTTGCCTAGCTTTAGATCTATAAGCAAAAAGCACTTAAGCTTAAAATTGTAAAAAACTAAGTCAATATAAAAATCTTGTTCTTCTACACTAAGTCTTTGTTGCCTTGAAACAAATGCAAAACCTCTGCCAAGCTCTAGCAAAAAGTGTTGCAAGTTATCTATGAGAGCTTGTTCGATATTGCTCTCTAGTGCCGAAGATGGAAGATTTAAAAAATCCAATACATAAGGATCTCTAATATAGTCTTTTACATCCACATTTAACTCTTTTGTTTTTTGTTGTGCCTCTGCTTCTACTGCCGTTTTTTCTTTACTTGAAAGTAGCCTTTCATAGTAGAGTTTACTTATCTGTCTATCTAAAGCCCTCACACTCCAATTGTTGGCTATTGTCTCTTTTATATACCACTCTCTAGCATGGAGATTTTCGATTCTCATAAGTCTTACATAATGAGTCCAACTCAAATTGGCATTCACTGACTGCCAATTTTGAAAAGCAAGATAAAACTGTCTCATATTTCGCAAATTTCTTGTATCAAACCCTTTACCAAACTCTTTTGTAAGTTCATCAGATATCTGTTTAAGTTGCCCTTTGCCATACTCGGCTCTTGCCTCCCCTTTTTGCTCATCATCTACAATAGTTTTACCTATTTGCCAATAAGTTTGTACCATAGTTGTATTTACTGCTTGTAGTACACTATTTTTGGATGTTTGTATAAGTATTTTTAGCTCTTTTATTAAGTTTGTATTTATTAGTCCACCCATCCTACACCCCTAAAATCTCTTTGATAAGACCCTCTGAAGCATCTTCAAGTTCAAGTATATCTTTTGCTACCTCATCAAGAGTTCTAAGTGGTTTGTGGGTGTAGAAGTATTTGTTGAAGCTTATCTCATAGCCGATTTTTACGCTATCAAAATTTATCCACGCTTCATCAACATGAGGTTTTACCTCTTTTAAAAAATACTCATATATGTTATCTTTTAGAGGGATATTTTCACTATCTCGCAGATCTGTGTCACTCTCATACTCTACAAACTCATCTTTTTTACCAGTTGCATAGTATCCAAAATCACCAAGCTCTTCCTCTTCACATCCTAGATGCTCAAGGAGTTTCTCTTTTTTTTCTCCACTTATCTTACTTACTTTTTTTATCACTTTCTTTGCATCTTCATCATACCAGCTTAAAGCGTTTAAGATGCTGTTTTTCTCAGATGCACTTAGTTTGATTTTTTCATCTTTTATCACCCTCTCCACATCCACTTTGAAGATATTAAAATCATCATACTCATCTGTACCGATTTTCTCTTTTAGTATATATGCACTCTCTAGTAGCATCTTGTGTTTTGCCCATATATCTTTTGAAGTGATGGCTTTTTTCTGTTTGGCGTTTAGGGTTATATCCTCTTTGTCTAAGTACTCCTCTATGGTTTTTTTATGTTTAGCTATATCTATGTAACATTCATCGCCAAACTCTTCTACACACCATCTCATAGCCTCTTCTAGCGATTTGTCATATCTAAGTGTCTCTATTAACTCATCTCTAAACTGAGCTTTTAATCTTTTTGGTCGCTCGATATTTACTTTGTAGTACCCAAAGTCGCTGTTGTCAAAGATTTTAGATGCTATCTTTTTACCATCAACCTCTTCATTGCACTCTTGAAATCTTGCATATACTTCCATTATTTTTGAGATATGTTTTGGTTCAAATTCGCAGTTTTTATCCCCTAGGTTTTTTCTTAGTTTGCTGTAGAGGTCGTTTGCATCTATGAGTTGTACTTTGCCTCTTCTACTTTGGGCTTTGTTGTTTGAAAGTAGCCAGATGTAAGTGGTGATGCCTGTGTTGTAAAAAAGGTTGTTTGGTAGTTGGATGATGGCATCTAAGAGGTCATTTTCTATGATATATCTTCTTATGTTACTCTCACCTCCACCTGCATCACCTGTAAAGAGTGAGCTACCATTGTGTACAGATGCGATGCGGCTCCCTATGGCACTTGAAGATGTTGGTTTCATCTTGCTTACCATCTCCATCAAAAACAGTAACTGTCCATCACTGCTTCTAGGCGTTGCATCTGCTTCACCCTCCACTCCCCAATAGTCTTTTAGTCTTACTATAAATCTAGGGTCTATTATCTCTTTGCCATCTTTTATATATTTTGCATCACTTGCCCATGACTTACCATAAGGTGGGTTTGATAACATAAAATCAAACTTCTCTTTAGAAAACTCATCGACTTCTAGTGTTGAGCCGTTTTTGATATTTTCAGGGTTGTTCCCTTTTATCATCATATCTGATTTACATATAGCGTAAGTTTCATCGTTTATCTCTTTTCCATAAAGATAGATATCACCTGTTGCTTTTATATCTCCATCTTCATCTTTTATGAAGTTTTGAGATTCTGTTAGCATCCCTCCACTTCCACAAGCTGGGTCATATATGGTCATAACTGGGGGAAGATTGTTTTTTAAGGGATCAAAAACTATGTGGGTCATAAGGTCTATAACCTCTCTAGGGGTAAAATGCTCTCCAGCTTCTTCGTTGTTATCTTCGTTAAACTTTCGTATCAGCTCTTCAAAAACATACCCCATACCAAGGTTTGTAAGTGGTGGGAGTTTTTTCCCATCTGGGTCAAGTGCTTCTTTATCTGTTAGGTTGATATATGAAGATGTAAACTTCTCCAACACATCAAGGAGTACATCTTTTTTAGCCATGTGGGCTATTTTTGATTTTAGTTCAAACTTCTTAACAATCTCCCCAACATTTTTACTAAATCCATTTAGATACTCTATAAAGTTTGCTTCAAGCATCTGAGATGAGTTTGTAGCGGTGTCATAAAGTTTTTGGAGTGTCCATCTGCTAGTGTTGTAAAACACATACCCACTAGCATCTCTTAGCCCCATATCATCAAGCTCTGTAAAAAGAGCTTCCTCACTTTGAAATCTAAGCTCTTCAAGCACCTCATCTTTGGTGGGTTCAAGTAGTGCATCAAGCCTTCTTAAAACTACCATAGAGAGTATCACATCTCTATACTTACCCCTAACATAGACATCTCTTAAACAATCATCAGCGATTGACCATATAAAACCTACTAGTTTGTTGTGTGACTCTTGAATCATCTCATCCACCTTAAAAAAACTAGAGGAATTATACATTCTTGATTCACTATAAAAGTTTAATTTTATGAAAACAGATCAGGCACTACACCGTTAAATCCTAGTGTTCTTACACTAAGATCTATGTTTTTATCTTTTAAAAGTGGCAGGTTTATAAATTCACTCTCTAAGATATCGATTTTTTTATCAAATAAGAGTACAAAGTCATCACCTCTGTATCTAAATATAAGGGCATTTGGATACCTTTTTTTAAGTAGTGTTGCAAACTCTTTTAGGAAAAGATTGCCATTTTTCCAGCCATTGTTTTCATTGTATTTTGAAAACCTTTTTAACTCTAGCATCACAAAAAATTTCTCTTTAGTCTCATTTTTTGCTATCTCTATCTTTAGATAATCCTCATTATAAAGATCTGTCAAAGAGTCCATAAAAAAGTAAGCAAATCTCCTCTTCTCAAGCTCATTTTTTGGCATCTGAGATGTGTCTTGGATGGTTACATCTGCTAACACTTTTATAGCTACTTTTACTATCTCTGGATGAAACTGTGTACCACTGTTTAACCTTAGCTCTTCTAGTGCTTCTGGTATAGTTTTTCTAGATTTGTAGATGCGGTTTGAGGTCATCGCATCAAATGCATCTGCTATCATCATGATATGTGAGAGGATAGGGATGGTATCTAGTTTATCTTTATCAACATGTGGATACCCCTGCCCATCGTAGTTTGAGTGGTGGTATTTGATGATCTCTGCTAAGTCACTATACATCTTGATTTTTGATAGCATCTCATACCCTGCACTTGAATGCTCTTTTATGAGGTTGTACTCAAGTGGCATCAGTTTTCCAGGTTTTAGAAGTATGGAGTCTGGCGTTACCACTTTTCCTATGTCGTGTAAGATGGCTGCTTTTTGGATCTTAACCACATCATCTGCATCTATCTCCATAGCTTCAGCTATAAGTTTACAATACTCAGCTACTCTGATAGTGTGTCCTGCTGTGTAGCTGTCTCGTTGCTCTATGATATTTACAAATGCTAAAATTGTCTCTTCATAGTTTGAGATTTTTTCAAGCTCCAACGCTTTTAGTTTTGTTTGTTGTAAAACAGAGTTTAATGCTATGGCTATATCTTTTGCAAGTTCCTCTAGCATCTTTATCTCCTCATCTAAAAAACCATCTTCAAGTTTTGAAAATACACAAAGATTTCCAAGCACCTCTTTTGTACTATCTTCTAGAGTTATCTTTATAGGGATAGTTATCGCCCATGATTTTTTATTTAGAGTTCTTTGAAGTTGTTTTATGATAATCTCATCATTGTCTATAGAATCTTTTGATAGATTAAATACAATGTCATCATCATAATTTTTATCCAAAGAGTATGTCAATTCATCAATTATATCTAAACCGTTTTTATGCTCACAAACCACTTCAAGATTATATTCATTTATAAGCCCTATCCAAACATAGCTATACTCCTCTTGTTGGATAAGTCTTTTAACCGAGTTTTCAACTATATTTTTTATAGAGAAAGAGGATACCAAAAGCTCATTTATATCTGAGATTGTTTTTAA
>JAFGVR010000232.1 GCA_016937915.1 Campylobacterales bacterium
AAATCTATCACCTAAATGGTGTGCAGTTAGAAGATTTTTATAACCAAACTCATCTATGATTTTATGGAAAAAATCGTATCTTATAGCTCTTGCACTAGCTTCAAAGTTTTTCTCTATCTCTTTTGCTTCGTGGTGGTGGCAGGTTTTGTTGTATCTTATGCAAAGCTCTTTTGCGTAAGCCACCTCATCTTTGCTTTGTTCTCTCACTCCATAATCTACTATGGCTATATCAAAATCTATGTTGGCATCTAGTAGTAGAAAAAAAAGTGCAGTAGAATCACCCCCAGCAGAAAAAGCTAGGAGGTTTTTTTTATCTTGTAGGTGTGGAAGTAGGTTTTGTTTTAGCAAGGCTTAGTTATATACTGTAGCAGTTAGTATATCACCAAGTATGCCAGTGATTTTTGCTTTGTAGATTTTACCAAACTCAAGCTCTTTGCTATCATCTGTTTTATCATTTACATATATCTCACCATCTACCTCAGGTGCCCATGAAAGTTTTTTGGCACTTAGTAAAAACTCATGTTCATCACTCTCACCATCTATTACTATCTCACACTCTTTGCCTATCTCATTTTTTAGCGATTTTAACATAGCCTCTTTTGCTATCTCACCAAGTATCTCAGCTCTTTTTTCTATCACCTCAGCTGGAATCTGCTCCATATCGTAAGCTGTAGTTGTCTCTTCGTTTGAGTAAGCAAATACATTTATCCTATCAAATCCAAACTCTGAAGCCACTTGACACATCTCATCAAACATCTCCTCACTCTCATGTGGATGCCCAACTATAAAACTTGTACGGATGAAAGCGTTTGGCATCTTTTTCATATACTCCAACTGCTCCATAGTTTTATCTTTTCCAAACCCTCTTTTCATGATGCGAAGCATCTCATTGTTAGCGTGTTGTATAGGCATATCGTAGTAGTTGTGAAACTTCTTAGCATCTGCTATTTTTTGTATCATACTAAGGGTTGTAGTAGATGGGTAAAGGTAAAGTATCCTTGCACTTTTAACACCCTCAATTGCGTCTATTGCATCTATTAGTTGCTCTAGCCCATCTTTGATATTTTTATCCCTTAGATATGATGAGCTATCTTGCGATACAAATGAAAAATCATAATAACCCCTCTTTACAAGACCTTCCACTTCAGAGATAATAGAGCTTAAATCACGAGAGTTTAGTTTCCCTTTAAAAGATGGGATAGCACAAAAACTACAAGCTTGGTTACACCCCTCAGATAGTTTTATGTAAGCGTGATAGTTTGAACCTGTTATAACTCTATCTATATCATCGTTTATCAAAAACACCTTATCTGAGTATTGACTTCTTTTTGCCTCTAAAAGCTCATCTATGATGTCATAATCACCAACACCTGTAAATATATCAACCTCACTAAGCTCTGCTTGAAGCTCCTCTTTGTATCTCTCGCTAAGGCATCCTGCCATCACTAAAACTGAATCATCTTTACGCTCATCGTGGATGCTAAGGATAGTGTTTATAGATTCTTGTTTTGCAGCATCTATAAATCCGCAGGTATTTACTATGATAACATCAGCAGTTGAAGCATCTGAAGTTAGTTCGTATTCTTGAAGTTTACCCATCATAACTTCGGTATCTATGAGGTTTTTTGTACAGCCTAGAGAGATTACATGTAGAGTTTTTGACATTGTTTGTATCACTTTTTTTTATGACATTATACTCTATTTGAATATATAGCCATTTTAAATATCTAAAAAGACACCCTTTTTAGTTAAAATTCGACAACTAAATCTAAGGGGGCAAATATGGAGATAAACCAAGAAGAGTTGACTAATCTTATAGAGTTGATATCATCAGAGATAAAACAGTTTAGAGATGGTGATAAAAGTGTCCACCCTTATGACATAGCTGAGCAACTTTTAGAGCTTAGAGATGTCAGTAGTGATGATTATGAAAAAATTATCAAAAAGATTCCAAATGATCTTTTTGCTGAAGTTTTATCTGAGCTTCCTGATTATGTTCAAGAGGAAACGGCGGAGCTTTTAAGTGTAAAAAAACTAGCCGACATCGCATCAAAGATGGATACCGATGATGCAGCTACCCTTATCCAAAACATCAGTGAAGAGAATGAAGAGATCTCTCAAACTATCCTTGAATCGTTTACTGATGCAGATAAAGAGATGCTCGAACAGCTTATCTCTTACGAAGAAGATGCAGCTGGTTCGTATATGCAAACGGAGCTTTTTAGTGCCAAGATAGATGAAAATATCGGTGTAGCTATAAAAAGACTCAAACATCTAAAAGAGATAGGTGAGATAGATAATATCTGGCACGCCCATCTAGTAGATGCCAAAGATAAATATATAGGCTCTATTGGGCTTGAAGATCTCATCATCTTTGAGCATGATTTGAAGTTTTCAGATATACCACTTGAAAAACATAGAAAGTTTTTCATAAACCATAAAGCAGATATAAAAGATGTAGTTGAGATGGTTACTAACTATAACCTTACCTCTGTACCTGTTGTTGATGATAACGATAGACTTATCGGTAGGATAACTTCAGATGATATCTATGATATAATCGAAGATAGTGCGACTGAGCAGATATTTAACCTTGCTGGGGTTAATGATGAGGCGGAGCAAGAAGAAGATATGTACGAGATAGGAAAAACCAGAGCTATCTGGCTTGGACTAAATCTCATTACAGCAGTAGCAGCATCACTTGTGATAGGGATGTTTGATAGCACCATCCAGTCCATAGTCGCTTTAGCTATCCTTATGCCCATAGTAGCATCTATGGGTGGAAATGCAGGTACTCAAACCCTAACAGTTACAGTTCGTCAGATGGCTTTGGGGGATATAGAAGGGGAAGATGCAAGAGCTACTATCTATAAAGAGGTAGTTATATCATTGGCAAATGGATTGATATTTGCACTTGTGATAGGTGTGATAGCCTATTTTTGGTTTAACATACCACTCCTTGGGGTAGTTATAGCCGCATCTATGGTTATAAACTTACTTAGTGCTGGTTTTTTTGGAAGTGTTATCCCACTAGTGCTTCAAAAAGTTGGAGTTGACCCGGCCATAGGTAGTACTGTACTCTTAACTACAGTAACCGATGTTGTAGGCTTTTTTAGCTTTTTAGGTTTAGCTACGGTTATACTACTTTGATACTCACACTTAAGGTGTGGGTTTGCCCCTCTTTTAAAACCACAAAATCATCAAGTGCATTTGCACTCTCGATGCAGACAAATTTTTTGTAACCATCATCATCCATATCACCCATACTTTTAGCTTTTTCTATCCATGGATTCCAAACTATGCAAGATGATGAATTTTTAGTAGTTATTTTTGTTTTTGCATCTGAGTCGTTTAAAACTATAGGCTTATCAACATCAAGATATATTCTATCCACCTCTTTATCTATAGTGATAGTTGAGTTTTGCACCTTTGTAGTGGCATCTAGTTGGTCTAGGTATGGTTTGTTTTCAAGTCCACTTATAGAGATGTTTTTTATATCTGAGATGCTAAAGTATGTGTGAAGTGCTTGAGTGATTTTTACTTCATCTTCTCCAACATTTATAGTTTTTAGATGCATCTTAAGCTCTTTGCCTATCTCAAATGTAGCGTATAATTCACACTCATAATCTTTTGTATCTATAAGTTTTAGAGTTACTATGGTGGTAGCAGCTTCATCTTTTGCATCTACCATCTCCCACATAGAATCCCTCGCAAAACCGTGTTGATTTTACCCCTCTTTTTTCCCAAACCAAGGCCAACAGATAGGCACCCCTCCACGAATAGCCTTACCTTTTTTTAAACAACTAAGTTTACTAACCCAAAGATGCTCTTTAAAAGTCTCATAGCTAAAAATATATGCCCCTTGAAGTGCTATCTTTGCTTTCGCATTTTGATTTATTATCTCTATATATTCAAACCCATTATCAAGTGTTTTAATCTCTACCATTTTATTATCCAGTATAATTTTGTTATGAAAATATATGATAACCTAATAATCGGTGCTGGTGCAAGTGGGCTTATGGTTGCATCTAGGCTAGATGCAAAGTTTACTACCGCCATAGTAGATGTAAACCAAAAAATGGCTAAAAAGCTTAGAATCTCTGGTGGTGGAAAGTGTAACTATACAAATGTGGATGTGAGTGCTAACAACTATGATGGTGATGCAGAGATGGTGGAGTTTGCACTTACTTGTTTTAGTAAAGATGAGCTTTTGGAGTGGCTAGAGTCTAATGGAGTTAGCCGTGAGATAAGAAAAGATAGATACTATTTTTGTAAAAACTCCGCAGATGAGATAATTGAACTGTTAAAAGATGGTTTAAAAGATGCAGATAAATATTTAGGTGAAGAGGTTTTGGATGTAAAAAAAGAGGGGGAAGTTTTTGTTGTAAAAACTACAAACACCACTCTAAGAGGTAAAAAACTGATAGTAGCATCTGGGGGGAAGAGTTACTCTAGCATCGGCGGTAGTGATGTTGGGCTAAAGATAGCAAAGAGTTTTGGCATCGCTGTTAAAGAGTTTACCCCTGCACTTATGGGGCTTACTTTGCAAAAAGAGCAATTTTGGATGAAAGAGCTTAGTGGGCTTAGCTGTTATGTTCACATAAGCGTTGGGTATAAAGTGCTAAAAGAGGAGATGCTATTTGCTCATAAAGGGATAAGTGGACCAGCTGTTTTATCGGCTTCACTTTACTGGCAAAAGGGTGATATGAGTATAGACTTCTTACCAAATGAAGATATAGAAAAACTTGTTAAAAATAGTAATAAAAATATAAGCTCAGTTATCCCACTTCCAAAAAGACTCTCAAAAGCACTCTTAGATGCACTTGGCGTTAAAGATATAGAGTGTAAAAAGATAGATGATAAAACGCTCACAAAACTAAAAAACATCCACTCATACACATTTGCACCAGCAGGAAACTTTGGTTTTACTAAAGCAGAAGTGAGCCGAGGAGGAGTTCTAAGCGATGAGCTAAACCACTACACTCTAGAATCTCTAAAAGTCCCAAATCTCTACTTTATAGGTGAGGTTGTTGATGTCACAGGTGAACTTGGCGGATACAACTTCCAGTGGGCATTTAGCTCTGCGGTAGTTTGTGCCAATGGGGTGAATTTTTAATTAGATAACTACAAGGAGTCCTTTCTCTTTCAAGAGAATATGAGTTTTGCAAGAATTCTACTCTATTGGGTACGCATAGTGTGACATTGATTTTTTATATGGTTTCTAGTAAACTATAATTAGCTGTAAACAAAGGAATGAATTAGTGAATATAAGAAATATTTTTTTATATTTGTTCTCTTTTATAATCATTTTAGGAATTGAGTATATCTTTGTCAATAATATGAAAAATAAATATATTGAGAAGGAACTTAAAAATATAACAGAACAAAAATCTATGCTTTACAATTCTATTATCAAAGAATTTGAAGAAGATTCGATTCATATCGTAAGAG
>JAFGVR010000026.1 GCA_016937915.1 Campylobacterales bacterium
AATCACCTTCACCTACATCTTCATCCCAGTTTGGACCCCAAACAGGTTTTGAGTCTGCTACTAGTTGTTTACCATATTGAGATTCATCATAATTAAAATCCCAAGGCACACCGTAATCAGCTTCAATGTTAGGGATAACACCCTCTTGTAAATCTCCAGCGGCATCAAAACCACCACCTAATTCCATCCAATTTTTTGGATACCCAGTACCTGGATAAGTCTCAACGTTGTTCCAGTACATATACTCTCTACCGTTTCTGTTAGTCCATTGAGTCTTACAAGCTACTGTACATGTTTGGCAACCGATACATTTGTTTAAATCCATTACCATTGATAATTGTCTTTTTGACATTAGCTACTCCCTACGCTTTTTCTACATTTACTGCGCCATCATACGCATACTGGTTTCCATCCCAAAGTCCACCAAACTTCATGTGACCCCAATCACTTGTTAATTCAAGAAGATTTAGAGCTGTTGGAACAACTTCGTTATGACCTCTCATACCTTTGTATTGGTGAGGCTCCCAACCATGTTCCATTACTAATGAGTCAGCTGAAACTGAAGGTGTTATTTTAGCCATTGCTATAAAACTACCAAGTTTGTTATAGATTTTTACATCATCACCATCTTTAATACCTTTTTGCTCTGCAACTTTAGTATTAATCATAACATATGGTACTCCACCTCTTTGTAATCTTTGAAGTGTTCTTGATGTTTTATAGTTACTATGAATTGACCATCTAGCATGTGGAGTCATCATAGTAAACGGATGCTCAGCACTAATTGGTGTAATTGGTTGCATACCTGTATTAGTATTTGCACCTAAATCGATCCATCTATCGTGATCAACATAGAATGTTTGTCTACCACTCATTGTCTCTAATGGAGCAAACTTAAATAAGTGATCTTCATTTGAGTTGAACGGTTTATCTGAATAAAGTGGAGAAGACTTAGCAGCTTTCTCATTAAGTTGTAAGAAACCACCAGCTTTATACATTTTTTCAACAGTCCATGGTTGATACTGATCACATTTTAATAATGCAGCTTCTAACGCAAGTTTATCTGTACCTAAATAAGGCTCACCCTCAGCTTCTGAATCTGCATCAGTGTTAGTATACTCTTGATAGAAAATTGAAAGGTCATGGAAACCTTCTCTAGCATATTTTTTCTCATCTTTAACTTTTGCTTTTGCAACATTTTCAGGTTTATTTGCAATCTCTTCTAATTTCTTAGCAATGAAAGCAAACATACTCCACTCATCTTTTGACTCACCAACATCTTTTAAATCTTTAGCTGGTTTAGCTAGGTTTGTAAATCTGTGGTAACCTGGAGATGATCTTAAGTCATATACCTCATAGTGTGATTTAGCTGGTAATAATAGATCTGCATAAATTGCAGTTTCAGACATTCTATAATCAACATACGCAAAGTATTTCATTTTTTTCAAGAATGCATCTCTATATTTAGAACCTTTGTTTCTTCTAAATCTTGAGTCAGCGATAATAATAGCTGTATCTGGCTCATAATATCTATGTCCTGCACCTTGTACAGTCTCACCATTTACCCTTTTTTCTGCTGCATCAGCTAAGATAGCTTCAACAGTTTTCATATACTCTTCTTTACCAATACTTCTACCAGTTGCTTTATTACTATTTGCTCTTCTGATATCTTCATCACTGAAATATTCGTTAACAGTCTCCATACCATTACCCATAACGAACTCACCAACAAAACCAGAACCAAATCTTGGACTATATTTTCCAGCAAAACCTGAAAGTGCTCCAAGACCAGAAAGTGAGAACTCATTTTCTGTACTGATACTTCCATAAGGCCCCATTCTACCTGTTAGACCAGCAATTGAACTGATATTCCAGATTGATAAAATACCTGTGAAATATTTATTTAAACTAAACCCAGTTGTAATTTGAACAACTTTTGGAAGTGCAATTTTTTTAGCAAGCATTCTTGTTGTATCAGGGCTAACTCCAGTTTGAGCTGCAGTTGCTTCTGGTGAAAATAGTTTTGCATTCTCTTTTAATAAGTTAAATGCAGTTGTAACTTCAACAGATTCTCCATTTGCAAGCTTAATTGTACCTTCGAATTCTAAATCTGGTGTAATTCCATAATCAGCAATTCTAAGTGTTTTCTCTTTACTACCTTCACTACCTGGCATTAATGCTGGCATTCCAGTATCTGCATTCATACAATAAAACTCTTCTTCAGCTTCATGATTATGCTCTTGACTAGCTTCCATCTCTGTTCTTCTGATCATTTTTTTAGTTTTTTTGTTAACTAAAAATGGTAAGTCTGTATAAGTTTTAACAAATCCTGGTTTATATAGTTTCTCTTCTAAGATTACACTAATAACTGACATTGCTAAAAGGTTATCTGTACCTGGCTTGATTGGAATCCAAAGATCAGATTGTCTAGCTGTAGCATTGAACTCAGGTGTAATTGTAATAACTTCAGCACCGTTATATTTCCCTTCCCATACAAAGTGTGCATCAGGGATTCTAGATACTGATGGGTTTGCACCCCAGTTTACTGCAACATCAACGTTGAACATGAAATCCCATGTACAACCTAAGTTACCTTCACCATATGCTAATGCCGCACCTGAGAACATATCTCCAAGGTATGATGATGGATAGATTCTTGATGCACCTAATTGTGTACCAAATCTAAGTGGAGCTCCTCTTCTACCTTCTGTAAGAAGACCTGTACCAGCTTGAACAAGTAATTTACTTGGACCTCTTTCAGGATCAACCATTGTATCCCAAATTTTTTGTGCTACTTCTGTTGCAGCCTCATCCCAGCTTACTCTTTTCCACTTACCTTCTCCTCTTTCACCAACTCTTTTCATTGGGTAAAGGATTCTATCTTTTTCATACATAACTTGTGAGTGTTGTACACCTTTGTTACAACCTCTTGGGTTAAAATCTGGAACTTTCGCATTGATTACTGGATAGTTTGCACTTTGGTTCTCTCTAGTTACAACACCATTGTGTGACCAAATCTCCCAAGCACAGTTACCTTGACAGTTAACACAGTGATATGCATATCCGTGTTCTTCTTTTTTACCATAAGTAAACCCAAACTCATTTCTATACATATTTTCTGTATAAGTTGTGTTTGGATAGTTCTCTTTTCCATTTTCAACTTTTGTTACACCAGTTTTAGCAAAAAGATACCCTTGCCCAGCTACGAGTGCTGCTGTTGTACCAGAAACTTTTAAAAAATCTCTTCTTTGATTATTTACCATTCAATACTCCCTTTGCCTATCTTCTAACTGGTAAGCTCATAGCATTACCCCATTCATCCCAGCTACCTGTATACACATGTGCATTTTCATAACCAAGCATTTTTAGAGCTGCAATGATCTCTGTACTTCTACCTGCACCTACATGGCAATAAGCATAAATAGTTTGATCTTTTTTAATACCGTATTTATCAAATACTTTTTGCATCTCTTCTTTAGATTTAAATGACAATCTGTTATCACCATCACTAATTTGTTTCCACTCAATAAATGTAGACCCTGGAACATGTCCGCCACGTGATACGTTATCAACTTTTCTCTCACCAATGATCTCAGCAATTGCTCTTGTATCAATAATTCTAAATTTTGATGCATCTCTTTTTTCTAAAATATCATGCATTGCCGCTTCTATTTTATCTTTACCAGCAATAAAATCAACATCAACTTTTGCTAAGTCAATTTTATAATCTGATTTTTTAATCCCCTC
>JAFGVR010000233.1 GCA_016937915.1 Campylobacterales bacterium
AGGTCGGGGTGTAGCTCAGTATGGTTAGAGTACTTGGTTTGGGACCAAGGGGCCGAAGGTTCGAGTCCTTTCACCCCGACCACTCTTTTTTTTATATTTTCAAGAATTTATGGTGGGATTAGCTCAGTTGGTTAGAGCACTAGTTTGTGGCACTGGGGGTCGCGAGTTCGAATCTCGTATCCCACCCCATTGAAGATATAAATAATATAAGCGTCCGTGGCTCAATTGGATAGAGTTTCGGATTTCGGCTCCGAGGGTTATAGGTTCGAATCCTATCGGGCGTACCATTTTAAAACAAACCTAACAAACGCGTCCTTAGCTCAGCTGGATAGAGCAATGCCCTTCTAAGGCATCGGTCATACGTTCGAATCGTATAGGGCGTACCACTTTTATAAATTATCGTTTATTTTGGTATAATCACGAAAAAAGTTTTTTGATGGATATAGTTTTACTCATAAAATCAGGTCTTGGCCTACTTGTTGTTCTTGCTATTTTGGTATTTTTACTTATATCTCCTAATAAAAAGAAAAAAAGAAAAAAACAGATTCAAAGCAAACCAAAAGAAAATTTTTCTACAGATCTAAAAGAACTTATCAAAATAGTTAAAAATAAAGAAACAGATACTGTAAAGCTTTCAAAAACAGTTGATACAATTTTAAAATATCATGGGAAGATACCAGAAAAACTAGGTATCAGAACTCATCCAGAATATATTTTATATGATGATATTATTTTTGCATTATGCAGACATCCAAATGTAACATCAAATATAGTACTTGATTTTATATCTGGATTGGAAAAAAAAACCTAGAGTATAAACCTCAGATAAACGATTCTTTAACTAAAGGTTTAAACTCTAGAGTGATTTCGTAACACCCCCTTGAATGGTATCTACCCCTTTTTGTAAGAGTAGATTTAAATTTTCATTATCATTTACACCAGAAGCTATTAGTTTTATCCCAACAGAGTCTGTTATAAGTCTTATAGCAGATAAAGTTTGCTCTTTTATAGATATTATATAACTCGCTTCAGCTTTTATATATACAGGTCTTAACTCTTTTATATACTTATAATCTGTACTATCACCTATAAACTCAAATATCCCTATGTCTATACCATATTTTTGAAATAGTTTTTTATACAGCATCATATGTTCAAAATGTTCATAAGCTAGTTTATCTGGAAGTTCTATTATAAGTTTGAATTGTATATTTTTTGAATGATTTTTTAATAAAGCAGATATATGTTCATACGCATCTTGTGTTTTTAGATACTCATACGCTAATCTAAGTGAACATACAGTATCTTTTAATTGATATTGTGGTGTTTTAAAGAGTATCTCTAAGATAGTGTCATAAATATCATGGCTCATCCCAGTATGATTTGCTGGTGCCATAAATTGACCATATATATAGTTTGTATCATCTACCATCATATTTATGCTAAGTGTGTTATGAACAATACTTTTATTTTTAACATCTACTGTCTTATATGGTATGAGCTTAAAAGATTTTGAATCTATAGCTTTTTTTATGTTATATCTCCACTCATCTTTTCCCATAACCTCTAAAGTATTATCATCTTTTTCAAAATAGATTTTTTGTGAATTAAATTTTGCTTTGGCTAGAGCATTGTCTAAGATAGAAAGTAAAGAAGCTATGGTGTAGTTATAGTGGTATTTGCATAACCCTAATGAAACTGATGTGATTTTGTTATCAAGTTTCATTTTCTCTATCATTAAATCTGTATCATTCTTTATTTTATGAGCTATCTCTAGTGCTTCTTTCTCATCACAATCTGGTATAAATAAACAAAACTCTGTACCATTTATCCTAGAGGCTATAGCATCTTTATATTTTTTTATATAAGTTTCTAAAACATTTGCTAAATTTATAAATAAATTATCAACCTCTTTATGACCTATCTTTTCATTTGCTTCTGTAACACCACTTAGAGAGATCATCATAGTTGAACCACCACTTGATGTAGCATCCATTTTTAAAAATTCTGGAAGTTTATCTATAAGATATTTTCTATTTTTTAATTTTGTGTCTTTATCTATATATTCTAACTCTTTTTGGCGTTTTAACTCTTCATTTCCTTTATCAAACATGGCTTTTACTTTTTCAACCATTACATTCATTCCAATAACTACATCTTCAAATTCTTTTGTAGATGGTATCTCTGATTGTATAATAAACTCATTTCTTGTGATAGCTTCAGCTTGAAGTTGAACTTTTTTAAGAGGTTTTAAAATCATAGCTATTAAAAAATTTAGACTAATCAAAGCAAAAAAAGCTATTATCCCAAAAGAGATGAGTAGATTTTTTAAGATAGTGTAAAGTTGTATATATGCATAATCGTTATCACCCTCTACATACAAAACACCAACTTGAGACCAACCTGCACTTATATTGGAGGATGCTATAGGTGGTTTTATATCTAAAATCTCTCTAAACCATTGTGGTACATCTACAATTTTTTGTTCAACTTCTCTCTTATAGATGGTATTATCTTCTGTGTCTTTTAAGATAATATAGTGATAATAACCGCTATCAAAACTAGCATCTATCATAGTTGTCATTATCCCTATATCACCGTTTGTAGTAGTTAAAGATATCCCTAGGGTTGTGGCTGTATTTTTGGCATCTGTGTATAATCTATCTTTTATAGAACTGTTTGCACTTTTAAAATTTAACACTAAAACAGTACTAAGAATTATTAGAAGAAATGTAGATATCATCAGTGCTATTTGTCTAAATAGTGTCATATAACTCTCCTTTGTATATTTTGTATAAGTAGATCCCATTTTCTACCAACTTTTTGACTTACAACTTTTTCACCTGTTGATACTTTCTCAATAGCACCAGCTTGAAGTCTAAAGATAGGTTTTAAATCATCTCTTTTGTTTGCTGGTAAAACTTTGAGATTGTAGTTATCTAAGATAAGAGGGATGGATGATGGTTTTTTATAGTAAGCTAAAACCATGTGGGATTCGGTAAATTTTGTAGATTTTACATAAAAAAAGAACATTTTTTTTTCATCTACTCCTAGATGTTTTAGTGCAAAATATTTAGCTATGACATAATCTTCACAATCCCCACTATCTCTTGCTAAAAATTCATAAGGGGTAGCCCAATAATCACTAACGCCATAGTTTTTTTTATCAGATTGATATTTAACATCATTATAAAAACTATTTACTGCATCCAGTTTTTTTTCATCAGTTGCATCTTTTATCGAATCAAGCATTTGTTGTTGATAAAAAAATCTTTTTTTTGCATATATATCATATTTTTTTTCTATCTCACTAATAAGCTCTGTATCTACATAATCACTATTTGCAGATGTTATAATAACAGTAGATGCGATTATGAAAAAATATCTAAAAAAAAACATTCTCGATTATACATAAAAAGATTTTATATCTGTCTTTTGTTAAAACCTGAACTTCCCTCTTGCATCTTAAACTCTATATCAGATGCGTAAGGTTTTAAGTATTTTGGAATTGCTCTTCCTTTTAGTTTCATCATATCTTCAAGCATATTTGCAGCTATATCTTTTGGCTCTAAAGATTTCATTTCACTAAGGTATCTAAATAAAAGTTCCCCCATCCTATCTAGCGATATTTTCCATGTAGAATCGGTTTGTTCATAAAGCCAGATGCTAAAATGGTAGAAGTTTTCATAAACACTCCCATCACCCCATATCATCCCAACTGAGCGTTTAAAATTTCCACTGTTGTAAGTTATATCCCAAAATCTTGCAAATCTTTTCATTATCTGAATATCTTTAAAACTTAAAAGATTGTTTTTTAGTATGTCATAAGGGGGTAAATCACTATACACCATCCCATGCTCTATATCGTGCCTATCTAGTTTTGTCCCTGATAATTTTTTTAAGATGCCAAGCTGTATCTCACTAGAACTAAGCGATACAAGCTCATCGAGATTTTTACCAAAACTCTCTAGTGACTCACCTGGTAAACCGATGATTAAATCTAAGTGGATATGTGCAGATGTTTCATTTTCTAAGTAGCTTATATTCTCTTTTATCTTCTCTAAATTTAACACCCTTGAGATGTTTTTAGCGATTTGTTGATTTAGAGTTTGTATCCCTATCTCAAGCTGCAAAGCACCTTTTGGAAACATCTTTATCTTCTCTTTTAGTGATGATGGAAAATGATCAGGTATAACTTCAAAATGGACAAAATATTTACCATCTTTTTCTAGAAAAAAATCTAAAATCTTATTGGCTGTTTTTATATTTATGTTAAAAGTTCTATCTACAAACTTAAAGTTTCTAGCACCCCTATCCCAAAGTTTTTGAAACTCATTTAAAACTTCATCAAGATTAAATGTTCTAACCCTCTCATCAATTGATGATAAACAAAACTCACACTCAAACGGACAACCCCTTGATATCTCTACATATATATATCTATTTTTTATATCAAAGTCGGTGTAGTAACTATATGGAAGTTTTAACTCTTTTAAATTTGGAACGGTTGGTTTTATAATCTTTTTATCAACTACTTTACCACCGTGTAAAGATTTGCAAAGCTCATAAAAAGCAACATCACCCTCACCCTGAACTACATAATCAGCCAATGAAAAATCAACCCTAAAAGGGGTGTGACTAACCTCTGGACCACCTAAAACAACTGTAGTTTTAGGAGATACTTTTTTTATGATATGGAGTAGTTCATAAACCTCTAACGCATTCCAGATATATACTCCGATGCCAACTATGGTTGGATTTGTATCTAAAATCTTCTCAGCTACGCTTTGCATGGCATCGTTTATACTAAATTCAATTATCTCAGTAGCTTGTTGAAACTCTTGCATATTTGCATATATATATCTAAGCCCTATGGAGCTTTGTGTAAAACGGGAATTTAAAGTTGTAAGTACTATTTTCATGAAATTTCTTTATAGAGGAAAAAACCAACCAAGCTAAACAAAAGGGGAAAACGCTTGGTTGTTTTTTAATAATTGTTAAGAGTATTTAGCACTCATTATGAAAGGGGGAAAACATAATTGAGCATCAAAATTATAATAACTATTGGTTAACATTAGGCAAATGGATCTTATATCTATTTTCTAACTTTATGTTGAACCAACATATCATCAAGTTTTCCAAATAATACTTGAGATGCATCTTCCATTTTTGAGAAGTTTTGATAAACTAACTCAGGATTGGTTCCTTTTAGGGTTGTTCCAGTTTCTACAAATTTTAAGTTAGCAAAAACTTGTTGATGAACAGTTGCGTGTGGGGCTTCCATCTCTTTATAAGCTTTTGTATCTCCAAAAACCTCTTTTGCGATTCCTGTGTACCATTTACCCATACGACAATTATGATGATCTGCAAACTTCATCTCTCTATTTTCAGATGTAACGGCATGATAAGCGTTGTTTTTGAAAATAATATGGTCAACTTTAACTAAAGTTGTAAAGAATCTATCTTGTGTCTCTTTTGCTATTAGTGATGTATTTTCAGCTAAGCTATTAAGTTGTGTAAATGTTTGTTCAAACTCATTTATAACTTGATTTGAAGCTGATGCTATCTCTGAGATAGTATCTGAGTTGTTTCTCATCTCATTTGTCTCTTGTTGAAGAGTTGAGATATTTATCTCTATCTCACTTGTTGCTTTTTGAGTTCTCTCTGCTAATTTTCTAACTTCATCAGCAACAACTGCAAATCCACGACCATGCTCACCAGCTCTTGCTGCCTCAATGGCTGCATTAAGTGCTAATAGATTTGTTTGATCAGCTATATCTTTGATAAGATTTATAACTTGACTTATTTCACTTGAACGGGTCTCTAAACTCATAATACCATGATGCGATGTCTCTATAAGCTCAACAAGCTTTCCAAGTCTTTGAGATATATCTACTACACTGCTTAAACTTTTTGATGACTCTTCAGCTGTTTTATGTGCAACTTCTACTATCTCTTGAGCACCATCTTGAGAAGTTGTTATATCTGATTGGATAACTGCTAAACCAGCTGCAACCCCACCACCTAATTTGTTTAGTTTATGTGCAAGTTCTGCTCTAGCTTTTGTGGTTTGACCAAGTGCTATAGATTCACTAGCTTCAAATAAGCTTTGAGCCATATTTTTAAACTCACCATTAAGTCCAGATGTATAGGTGTGTCTATAAGCTTTACCTTGAGAAGCACCCTCTACAGTAGCTTTTGCATCACGCATGAAAGCTTCGGTTTGGTCTAGCAGATCATTTATAGCCCATGCAAATTTTGACTCTTTGCTTCCATCTTGTGGTATGTTTGTAACACGCCCCTCCAAATTACCATTAGCCGCATCCATGACAACTTTCATCATCTTGTCCATACAAGCTTGTGTTTTAGAGTTATCCTTGAAGAGAGATGATAAATTCATTGTAGTCCATTCCTTTCTCGTTTAATAAATCTGTCAAAACTTTAGTTCCAGCACTTACACCACCACCTCTTTCAGCATTTAGCATCGTTTGATATAGTGATTTTACAGCTTCTATCGCAGATGGGTTTGGCATCCTTCTAACAGAATAAAAACCAACGATATTTCCTCTAGAATCGTAAGATGGAGTTACATTGGCAAATACCCAATAGGCGTTCCCATTTTTTGTTTTATTGATTACAAAAGCAAAAACTTCCTTTCCACTTTGAACATAATCCCAAAGAAGTTTGAAAACAGCCTTTGGCATATCTTGATGACGAATCATGTTGTGAGGCTTACCTAAAAGCTCATGCTCACTATACTCACCCATCTCCATAAATATTTTATTTACATAAGTTATACGACCTTTTGTATCTGTTTTTGAAACAATAAAATCGCCATCTTTTAAATGTTTTAACATAAAAAAACCCACCTTCATTTTTACTAAGATAAGTATATCATATAATTATTTTTCTACACCATAATATAAGCTATTTTGATATAATTTTAACTATGTCATATTTGCTTAGTATATTTTATTTTTTCTATTTTTCTATCATTGGCGTGTATGTTATCTTCTTGCCAAAAGTGTTGTCGATGCTAGGTTATGGAGCGAGTGATATAGGGGTGATATTTGCCGCTGGACCTATGGTTAGGTTTTTACTTCCTTTTAGTTTTACAAAATTTTTTAAGTTAAATAGGACTACATTTAATGTTGCTCTTGTTTTAATGATAGTTGGTACTATCGCTTTTTATCTTGGAAAAGGGTATTTCTATATACTTTTAGTTTCAAATATAATCCTAAGTGTAGGGCTTAGTTTAGTTTTGCCATATATAGAAGTTGTGGCATTAGAGCATATAGGAAAAGAGAAGTATGGAAAAGTAAGGCTTTTTGGTTCTGTTGGGTTTGTGCTAGTTGCTTTAGTGCTTGTAAAATTTTTAAACTCAGCAGATACAGCTTTTTTATTTTTAACTACTCTTACTTTTTTAACCACTACTTTTGCATATATCATTATAAGATCTGAACAAGAGATACTACAAACAAAAGATGAAAATCTATCCCATACAAATGGTGATATAGCTATCTTGAAAGATATAAAACTTTGGATAGGTCTGACTTTAATGCAGGTTAGTTTTGGTTCTTTTTATAACTTTTTTACTATCTATGAAACAGATCATGGAGTTAGCATCGATATGACTATATATCTTTGGAGTTTTGGGGTTTTTATGGAGATACTAATGCTTTATTTTCAAGGAAAACTTTTAAAATTAAACTTGCTTTTTTTACTCCAAATCGCAGCTTTTGCAACAGCTATACGATGGTTTTTAGTTTTTTTATATCCACAAGAGATAGAGGTTCTATTTTTTACCCAAAGCATCCATGCCCTAAGTTTTGCTTTGTTTCACTCTGCAGCTATAAGCTACCTTTTTCATCTCTATAAAGATAAAAAATTAGCCCAACAGTTTTTTTCAGGTATAAGTTATGGGCTAGGGGGATTTTTGGGAGCTTTGAGTGCTGGTTATATCTATGAATACTTTGCATCGTATCTGTTTTTAAGCTCATCTATTTTGGCATTTTTATCTTTTGTATATCTATATCTTTGGGATAAAGAGATCAATAATCAACGATTAGGTTTGCACTGATAGTGTCATCTGTATTTACAAGACCATTTGCAGGTTGATTTACATAGTCTAGTTTGTAGCTTATCCCAGCTGAAACCATATTTGTTATATTTATACTAAATCCACTTTTTGAAAAAACAAAAAAGTTATCAGCATCATCAAATTTAGATCTGTATGAGAGAATTTGATTAAATTTTAGATTATCAAGCACTTGCCATGAGTAGTTACCTAAAACTCTATAAGAGATATAATTATTTGTTATGTTAGTAGTGCTATCTTTATCTTGTGAGTAAAGTAGGTTTGCATCTAAAAATAGATTGTGTTTATCTTCATCTATAAACTGATATTTCAAACCAGGTCCTGTGTATAGTTGGTAATCATATCCAGAAAATTTATCATCTTTGTAACCAAAAAGGTAACCAAAAGCTAATTTTGAAGATAAATCATAATTGTAGTTTAATTCTAAAAGGTACTTGTTTTTACTCTCTATATCATTATCTTTTGCATACTGAGCATCTATAAGCATAGTAGCGTGGTGTTTTTTCCAATTTTTTTTGATATTCATCTCAAGATTGAAACTTTGAGTATCTGTATTACCACTTGTCTGAGAAAATCCAAGTTCAGTGTGAGTTAAAAAGCTTCTATCAAGTTTTCTTTTTAAAAGCTCACTGCTTAGGGCTTTTAGTTTTGCATCTACTTGTTTTTTCTCCTCTTTGGCTTTTACTATCTCCTCTTTTAGCTCCGCATCTGTTAGTCCAAAAAGAACACTACTTAGTAAAGCTAAAGTCAAAGGGTACCTAATCATATACTTTCCTTAATAATTATTTAATTATAATTATATCAAAGTATGATAGTTTAAGTAATAAAATAATTTTATTAACATATTTTGGGTAGTATAATCACTTTAAATAAAAACGATAGTAAGAGTTATGAAATGTTACAGATAAATCACCTTTTTAGTTCTATAGAGTTGTTGAAAACAGAAATTGATGCTTTTGGTGTCTCTACTAAAAGTGAAGATATCTTGATACAGCTTTTTACATCAATTTTAGATAAAGAGTATTTAAAAAAAATCATAAAAGATATCTTGGAACTTTTTCCAAATGCTACTCTTATAGGTTCTACAACTGATGGTGAAATCATAGACGGTACTATGTTAGACGATAGCGTCGTTTTGGGTATCTCTGTTTTTGAGAAGACAAAAATTAAAAGTACATATTTTATAACTGATGATTCTCACACTTTAGGGGTTGAGATAGCTAAAGAGGTGATATCTTTAAAAAGCAAATGCATTATAACATTTGCAGATGGACTTATGCATAATGGTGAAATCTATCTAGAATCTTTAAACAATCAAAATAAAAATAATATCCCTGTAGCAGGAGGTATGGCTGCTGATGGTAGTAGGTTTGAGAAAACTTTCACTATCTATGGGGATAAGATATTTAGTGGTGGCGGAGTATCTGTCTCACTAGAGGGTGATAATCTTGAGGTTTATAACGATTACAATTTAGGGTGGAAAGCGGTTGGTCCACACTTTACTATAACAAAAGCAAAAAATAATACAGTGTATGAGATAGATAATCGTCCAACTTTAGATATATACAAAGAGGTTTTGGGTGAGTCTGTATTGCTTGGTTTTCCAAACTCGACTATAGAGTTTCCACTTATAAAAAAAATTGATAATATATCGATAGCTAGAAGTGCTGTTAAGCTAAATGATGATGGAAGTGTAGTTTATGCTGGAAACTTAAAAAATGGTGATAAAGTTCAGTTTGGTTTAGGGAGTACAAATCTGGTCAATGAGTACAAGCATTTAAAAGAGTTAGATGAGAATGATATACAAGCATCTTTTATATATTCATGTAGTGCTAGAAAAAAGTTTTTAGGGAAAAATTTAGAGAGTATATATAAAGATTTAGCATCTATATCACCATCTGTTGGTTTTTTTACTTATGGGGAATTTTTTAACTCTTTAAACGATTCAAAGTTTTTAAATATAACAACAACTCTACTTTTTTTAAATGAAAAAGATACCAAACAAAGTAGAGATAAAGTTTTAAAATCAAAAATAGATATAAAAAGCTACAGTAAAGATGCAGCTACATTACACCTAATAGATTATATGACCCATGAGCTTGAGAGAAGGGAGCTTGAAGTATCACATATACAGCAAATAACAAATGAGTATCTAAATGCTATAGATACAACTTTGATAGTTTCAAGAACAGATATACACGGCAGGATAACTTTTGCAAACGATAAGTTCGCAAAGATAAGTGGGTATAGTGTAGATGAACTCATAGGCCAACCCCACTCTATAGTTAGACATCCAAGCAATAAGTCAGAGTTTTTTGAAAATATGTGGGATACTATAGAGAGTGGTAGGATATGGCAAGGTAGTTTTCCAAATCTTAGAAAAGATGGTACTACTTACTATGTTACAAGTTCTATAATACCTATACACGATATTTACGGGAAGGTAATTGAGTATTTGGCTATAAGAGAAGATGTGAGTGAGCTTGTAGAAGCTAGGATGAGAGCTGAACATGCTGAAGCTAATCAAGCTGCATTTTTGGCAAATATGAGTCACGAGATAAGAACTCCTATGAATGGTATTTTGGGTTTTAGTGAATTGCTACTAGAGACAAAACTCAATAAGACTCAAAATGAATATACAAACATCATCAAAAACTCAACAAAAACACTTATAAATATAGTAAATGATATATTGGA
>JAFGVR010000234.1 GCA_016937915.1 Campylobacterales bacterium
AAATCTAGCTAAGTATGCTTTGATAATCAAAGAGCATAAAGAGTTTGGAAAGTTAGGTAACGCATTGTTACATTTTTGTAAAGTATTAAATAAGTTCAATATCAGTGATGAGTACAATTTAAATTATGCATTGAATTGTCTTGAAAGTTTTACATATACACTGAAATGTTGGCATAGGGATATCTTGAGTAATAAAAATGAAAATCCAAATAAATATGTAAACTCTATCTTATCTGATATAGAAGAGATAAGACTTATAAACACATTTGGATAAGGATTTATATAATGCGTGAACATATTAAATTATTAGATATTTTACAAGAAGCTGCTCCAGAGATAAAAGTAAAAAAGTTCAATCAGTTTTATGAGGATTATAAAAATTGTGATGTTGATCTATCTTATGAATATGATGTTGTTGAGTTTAAAGAACCATCATATAAAAAAGTTTGCAAGATAGTTCCACCTCAGGTTGTTCCAAAAAGGAGTAACTTAACTACAAGAGAGGGGCAGATAGTCCTTATCCACGCTATTATGCACATAGAGTACTCTGCGATTGATTTAGCTTTAGATGCTGTTTATAGATTTCGAGGGCTTCCAAAAAGTTACTATGATGATTGGTTAGAGGTGGCTGATGATGAAGTTAGACACTTTTTGATGTTACAAGAGTTACTTGATGAGCTTGGGGCAAAGTATGGTGATGTTGAAGTTCATGATTCACTTTTTGAAGCTAGTCAAAAAACACAAACTCTTCTAGATAGGATGGCTGTAGTTCCAAGATATCTTGAAGCAAATGGTCTTGATGCAACTCCTATGATAATGGCAAAGATAAAAAAACTTCCTAAAAATGGGATGCTAGATAAACTTATCTCTAAATTAGAGGTGATACTTAAAGAGGAGGTTGATCATGTTAAAAAAGGTGATACTTGGTTTGGATACGCTTGTAATAAAGAGGGCAAATCTATAGATGTATATTTTGATATCATAGATAAGTATTACCCTCAAGGGTTTTTAAGAGCTAGAAATCTAAATGTAGATGCCAGAAAAGAGGCTGGTTTTAGTTGTAAAGAACTAAATAAAATGGCTCATAAACATCTATGTTAGTAATGTTTTGATATAATTTGTTTTTTTAAATATATTTTAAGTTTTGGAAAATTATGAGTAAATATGAACAGATAACTGAGTACCTGCAACTCTTTTTAGAAGATGAAGTTAAAAAAACAGGTATAAAAAAGGTTGTTGTTGGGCTTAGTGGCGGACTTGATTCTGCTGTAGTGGCTGTTTTGGCACAAAAAGTTTTTAAAGATGATCTGCTTTGTGTAAAGATGCCATCACATTACTCTTCACAAAATTCATTAGATGATGCAGATGAGCTTTGTAGAGATTTTTCTCTAAGAAATATCACAGTTTCTATAGAACCAATGCTAAAGGCTTATGAAGAGTTAAATCCAGATATGAACAATCTGAGACGCGGTAACCTCTCAGCTAGGTTTAGGATGGTGACACTTTTTGATTTGTCCGCAAAAGAGGGTGCGTTGGTACTTGGAACAAGTAATAAAAGTGAACTTATGCTAGGGTATGGAACTTTGTATGGTGATTTGGCATCTGCCATAAATCCCATAGGTGATTTGTATAAAAGTGAAGTTTATGAGCTTGCAGAGTACCTTGGTGTAACAAAAAGTATCATAAAAAAACCTCCTTCAGCTGATTTGTGGGATGGGCAGAGTGATGAAGCAGATCTAGGTTATACTTATGCTCAGATGGATGCGGCTATGAAGCTTTATGTAGAAGATAGGCTTAGTCGTGAAGAGATTTTAAATCGTGGTGTAGATGAGAAGATGCTAGATATGATAATTAAGAGGATTTTTCAAAACCATTTTAAAAGAAAGATGCCGGTTATTGCAAAACTAACATCTAGAACTATAAATCATGACTTTAATTATCCAAGAGATATAACTTTATAAAAAAGGGGAGAAAATGCAAATACCATTTCACAAATACGAGAGTCCAGTTGAGGCTCACTCAAATGTAAGTGATGCATTAGATGGTGATGATTTATGTCAAGTTCAAGAGCTAGAAGATGAGTTTTGTAAATATATAGGATGCGAGTATGCTCATGCGACTTCTCATGGCACATCTGCACTTCACTTAGCTATGCTTGCTGTAGAGCTAAAGAGGGGTGATAAAGTTGTTTGTAGTGTAAATGCACATCCAAGTGTCCCAGAAGTTGTTCGCCATTTTGATGCTGAACCTGTTTTTATAGATATAGATGAAAATAGCTATAACATAAATTTGGTTGCATTAGAAAAGTACCTAGAGGAGCATCAGTCAAAAAAATTAAAAGCTGTTATCGTCTCCCATATAGCTGGTGCTTGTGTAGATCTTGATGCTCTTTATGAGATGGGTAAAAGGTATGATGTAAAGATAATCGAAGACGCAAGTGATGCGATAGGTGCAACATATAAGGGGCAAAAGATAGGTTCAACTGGTGCAGATATAACTTGTTTTAATTTTTCATCGCATCTAAAGAAAAATATTTGTAATGGTGGGATGCTTGTCACTAATAATGAAGAGGTTATTAAGAGAGCTACGCTTTTAGCTTATCATGGTATTGAAAGAGATGAGAATTCATTAGAGTATATTTATGATGTTACAGATATTGGAAATGATTATTCGATTAGTCAATTAAATGCAGCTTATATAAGAGCTCAGATAAGATATCAAGACAAAAATATTGCAAGACAGCGTGAGATAGCTGCTATGTATAATGATTCACTTTGTGATGTAAACCATGTAAAAATTGGTGAAAATATAAGTGATGAGCATCCATACTTTTTATATATTGTAAAAATTGATAAAAATAGAGATTCTTTTGCAACAGAACTTAAAAATATA
Source organism: Campylobacterales bacterium (assembly GCA_016937915.1). Lineage (GTDB taxonomy): Bacteria > Campylobacterota > Campylobacteria > Campylobacterales > Sulfurimonadaceae > Sulfurimonas. The sequence continues at coordinate 2,893 of JAFGVR010000234.1, forward strand.
GGTGTTGAGTGTGGTTTACATTATATTCCATTACATCTTTTAAGTTATCATAAATCAAAGTATGGACTGAAAATAAACAGTTTTCCTGTAGCACTTAGAACATTTCAGACTGTTTTATCTTTACCTATTTATCCAACAATGAGTGATAAAGAGGTTGAATTTGTAATCGATAGTATTAAAAAAGTAGCTAAAACAAGAGTTTAATTGAAAAAATCTCTTGTTTTTTGGGTTGAAAAATATTTTTACAACTCATCTCTTTATCAAAAAATAATCTCTTTTTTATTATCTCCATTTTCTTATCTTTATTGTTTTATTATGTGGGTTCGTTTTAAAAATTCAAAACCTATAGATTTTGGAATACCTATAATTGGTGTGGGAAATCTAATAGTTGGAGGAAGTGGAAAAACTCCTCTTGTTTGTGCTTTAGCATCTAAGTATCAAAATAGTGCTATTTTACTTCGAGGATATGGAAGAAAAAGTATGGGAGTTCAAATAGTAAGTGATGGAGATACAATCTTATGCGATGTTGAAACAAGTGGAGATGAGGCACGCATCTATGCTGATAAACTTCCATCTGCTATAGTGATAGTGAGTGAAGATAGAAAAAAAGGGATTTTAAAAGCTAAAGAGATGGGTGCAAGTGTAGTCTTTTTAGATGATGCTTATTCAAAACACAATATTAAAAAAATAGATATTGTTATAGATGTAGATGTGAAAAATAGGTTTTGTTTGCCATCTGGTCCATACAGAGAGAGGCTTTGGAATGGTAAAGAAGTTATAGTCTTAAAAGATGGTATAGATTTTAAAAGGGTAGTTGATATAAAAAATCCAACTAAAAAAATGTCTTTGGTAACTGC
>JAFGVR010000235.1 GCA_016937915.1 Campylobacterales bacterium
AAAAAGATGAGATGCAAAAGTCTATATTACAACTTCCATCATGGGTTTTAAACCCAACCTCTAGTGAGGGGATTACTGCTGTTGGGATGGCTGGGTATTCTAAACATGGGCTTAGGGTTATGAAACCTCAAGCTGAGATGGATGCAAGGGCTAAACTTGCAGGGCAGATCCAAACAGTGGTATCTAGGATGCAAAAACAAGCTATCAGATACTCTCAAGTAGCAAACAGTGATGAGATGGAAAATCTGTTCTCACAAACTACAAAAGAGGTGATAGAGAAAACTCCACTCTCAGGTGCGGTGATAGTAAATCAAGCTATGGTCGCAAATGGGGATTATTATGTTCAGATGGTTATAAAAAACCATGAACTAGCACAGCAACTTGAAGCTCAAAAAGAGAGCTACAAAAAAAGTATGGAAGATGCACAGATGAGCCGTGAAAATATCAGAGATGGTATGGAGATACTTGATAGTATGATAAAAGAGCTTGACAAAGAGCAATGAGATTTTTACTCTTAGCTTTTTGTGGGATGCTTAGTGCATCTGAATATAGCACCATTAAAGATTCGATGCAAAGTTTTAGGGAGCAACAGCTCTTAAACATCTTTACCATATCAAAACAAAACAAAGCTATAGTGGAGCAAAACAGCGACTACTATAGTGAAATCTCAAAAAAAGCGACACTCTACTACCAAAGATACCTCACAAAAAAGTGGGGTGATGATGTCAAACTCTCAACTAAAAAAACTTTTGTCGAGTATGAAAAAGGGTTAAACCAAAGACAAAGCATTGACTTTGAAAATGGTGTAGTTACTATCGAGGTAGTGGGTGATGAGGTTGTAAAACCTGAGTATTTTGAGAAAAAGGTTCAAGAGCTTCAAAATCAAAGTGTATCAGATGCTATCAAAAAAGACCCAGTGGCATCTTTTGTAGTGCAAGATGATATAAACGACACCCAAAAATACTTAGATGGTTTTTTACAATACAACGGAATAGTGCAAGAGGATATAAAGCAAAAAAAAGTTGTGATAGATAACGAGACAAAGTATATATCATCGGTAGAGATAAAGATGGTTCCAGAGCATCTTGCAAAAAGAGCTGAGTTTATCAAACCTGTAGTTATGAAAAAAGCTAAAGAATATGGTGTAAAACCATCGGCTATATTTGCTACCATAGAGACAGAGAGTAGTTTTAACCCTTTGGCAAAGTCTGATGTTCCAGCCTATGGGCTTATGCAGATAGTCCCAACTACTGGTGGTTTAGATGCCTACTACGCACTTACAAATGAGAAGAAAATCTTATCACCTGCATATCTTTACAATCCACAACAAAATGTTACTATAGGCACCAAATATATGCAGATTATAAGAGAGCGTTATCTAAAAGGGGTAAAAGATGAGCTATCAAAGTTTTATTGTAGTTCAACTGCTTATAATGCTGGCATCGGTTCCCTTTACCGCTCATTTACAGGTAAAAAACATGAGAGTTTTAAAGCGGTAGGGATCATAAATAAAATGACACCAGATGAGGTGTATGAGCATCTAAGAGGCTCGAAACTACTTACAAAAGAGGCTAGGGAGTATGTCAAACACATACGAGCTAGAGCTAAAAATTATGAAATATGGGATAGTGAGATATGATAAAAAGAGTGGCTTTTATTTTTTATGTGATTATGTTTGGGATTTTTTTTAGTGGATGTGGGACGGCTATAGTTTTGAGTGAGTATCAACCATCACCCATCCAAAAATCAAAATATATCCCATCAAAAGAGGAGATAAAAAACTCTGAACTTCCAAAAATCATCATTATGGATATAGATGATAACGCTTTTAAGATAGCAAATAGTGCATCTCTTGGTAAAACTTTATCAACAACCATAAATCAAGAACTTTCTTTAGCAAAAAGTGTAAAGATAGTAAAAAGGTTAAATGACGCAAACAACAACTCAACACTTGCCGAGGAGATAAAAGCTGCTGAATTAGCCCTTGAAGTTGGCTCAGATGTTGGTGAGGCGGATTATGTGATAAGTGGCGATATAAGCAATACCACTTATGATTATAAATTTAATGAGGGGTACTATTATACTGTTGAGACAAAAGAGGGGAAAAAGAGGGTTTATAACCCACCATCAATCGATTATAGCTCATGTGTGAGTGGAACTGTAAAGGTGCTAGTTTTACCAGAGTTAGTGGAGGTGAAATCTATAAGTTTTGATGGATGCTCATCAAACTCACACGAAGCAAGATCCCCTAGAGATGCCAGACGAAGTGATGATTCACTTGTAAGAGAAGCTGGTGCTTACGCGATACAAAGAGCGATAAACCCTCTAAAAAACTTTTTTGCTAAAAAAGGGTATATCTATGAGATGCGAAGTGATGAAGATGAGATCATCGTTAAAACAAATCTAGGTAGAGAGTATGGTGCAAGAGAGGGGGAAAAGGTAGAGATATTTGCCATAGAGGATAGTTACAATCTACTAGAGGATGAGATGAAAAAAGATGAGGTTAAAATCGGTAATGGTGTTATCTCAAACCAGATAGGAAGCGATTTTAGCTGGGTGATAGTTGATGAACTTTATGATGCCAAAATCATAAAAGCTGGGGATTATATAAAGATAAGATACAAAAGGGGTTACTATTGGTAAAAGTTTTTTTCTTACTTTTGGTGACTTTTTTATTTAGCGGATGCGTTGGTGGTAAAAAAGAGGTTGAGGTTTTAACATATCCCAAATTTTACACAACCATCCCACAAGATAGCAGGAGTTATTATTATGGTTTGGGTGAGGGGAGTAGTAAAGAGGATGCTATAGCCATAGCACTAAACGACATTGCATCAAAGCTTAGCATCACAGTGGAGTCAAAAAGAACTATCCAAACAAATATCTCAACACATAATGAGCGTGAAAACTATACACAAATCTCAAATAATGAGATAAAAAATGAGGTAGGCAAAGTTGAGTTTAGCTCTTATGAGGTGAAGAGATACGAGCAGATGCCAGAGAACCGCCACTTTGTTTTGGTAGCTATAGATAGAGTGAAAAATGCAAATATGGCATCTCAAAAGATAGCTTCAAAGATAGATAGTTACAAAAAAGAGTTATCGATGGATAGCTCAAATATAGTATCAAAACTAAAAGCGTTAAATAAAATATCTGGTGAGATAAACACACAAACTCTAAGGGAGTGTGATGTTCTAAAGGCTCTAAGTTACAGTGATGAGGTAGATGGTTATATAAAAACACTAAAAACTATAGACACTAAGATAGCAGAGTATAAAAACAAGATAACATTTTTTATAAGTGCAGATGATGCGTATAAAAATGTACTGATGGAGAAACTCTCATCAAAAGGGTATAGCGTAGTGGATGATGGTGCAAAGGTAAATCTACATCTATATGTTTTAGAGACACAACTATATGTGATGGGTAATCATATATATAAAGCAAATATAGAGATAACAGCAACAGCTGATAATAAAGTGGTGGGTAAAAAAACGCTAACGGTTGGTGCAAAATCACGCTCAAACTACGAGATGGCAAGGGATTTTGGTGTGGTTGAGTTTAGAGATAAGCTTGAAAAAGAGAGTGTGTTAGCTGAACTAGTTGGGATATAAACTCAATAAAGATAGAGATAATACAAATAGACTATAAAATATCAATACCCAGAAAAACAACTTTTTATAAAGTGCTAAAAAAGATAGTATGATGTGGATATATAGATATGTGTAACTTATCTGAAGCTTGTGATTTGAACTATCTAGTGATATAAGGGTTTGTAGAAGTGGGACTAAAATATCTCCAAAACCTATGAGATGCACTAAGATGCTAAGTGGATAGAAGATGCTAAAGAGTGTAGTCCAGATGATGGAGAGTGGATGGTAGATGCTAAAACCACCAAATATAACCACAGAGTATGGCAGCATGGTGAGATACACAAAAATAGGAAGTAGTAAAAAAGTTTTTATCTTCCCCATATCTTCAAACTCTTTTAAAAATAAAAATATATAAAAAACCCCAGCCACGCTAAGCCAAAAACCGATGCTAAAAAAGAGTTTTGGGAAAAATATCAAAATGACAATAACAGTTATCAAAAGAGTTTGCATCGATAGAACATCTATATGTCTGTCATAAAGTAAAAAAGCGATGATAAGCATACAAAATGCACGAAGCAGTGAGGGTGGGGCTTCTAAAAAAAGAAGGTAACTAAAAAGGATGATAGAGATGGGGATAAATATGTCGGTTTTTGAGTTTCTGTATGGAAAATATCTATCTTGAAAAAATCTATAAATGGGTGTGATGATAAAGTAAAAAACAGTAGCTAAAACTCCAAGATGAAAACCACTTATGGCTAAAAGATGCGATACCCCTAGAGATGAAAATACTCTTTGAAGTTCATACTCCAAACCCTCAGCACTATAGAGTGCTTTGTAGATTGAGGCTATATCTTTGTCATCATGAGCGGCATCTATATATGAATTTAGTTTGTTTTTTATAGAGCTATTTTCATCTATCTCTAAAACATAGCTAAATGCGTAAAATTGGGTTAAAAATTTGTAAAAAGTTAGCTCTTTTGGAAATATCTCAAGACGCAGTTTTTTACCAGTCACATCTTGAAACGATTTTGATGCAGTGGTGTAAAAAGTAAAACCATCGTCTGATTTTAGTTTTAACACTTGGTATGTTTTAGAGTTTTTTGTTTTTATGTACTGTTTTAAAACTTTTGCATCAGTTATGGCAGAATCAAAACGGCTTAGTTGTTTGTAGTGTTGGTACTCTATGAGAAGTGAGTAAGATAGGATAAATAAAGAGATAAAACCAAAAAAAAGTATCTCCCTTTTGTTTGAGAAAAGGTGTACTTTTTCTAGTTTCATCTATCAAAGGGTTGGCATCGATATTTTATCGTTGTTTCCAACATCCATTTTTGCAGATTTGGTATCGATATTTTCATAAACAGTCTCTATGGCCCTAGGGGTTGCATCAACAAAACGGGTGAGTTTTTTTTGAAATACCAGCTTAACATGTCCAGTTGGACCATTTCTTTGTTTTCCGATGATTATCTCCGCATCCTCTTCCTCTTTTTCAACATAAGTTGGGATAAACTCTTTACCTTCCGCTTTTGCCGCTTTTTCCCTCTCTTTCTCCTCTTTGTAGAGATATACATCATCACGGTAAACAAATAAGATGATGTCGGCATCTTGCTCGATAGAACCAGATTCACGGATGTCACTTAGCATCGGACGTTTGTCGTTACGGCTCTCAAGTCCGCGGTTTAGCTGTGAGAGTGCTACTATGGGGATATTAAGCTCACGGGCAAGCATCTTAAGACCCCTTGAGATCTCTGAGACTTGCAGGTGTCTGTCTTGACTTCCTATCCCTTGCATGATTTGTAAGTAGTCGATAACTGCTATCTCTATCTCATCGTGCTGTTTTTTTAGTTTTCTAAGTTTGCTTCTTAGCTGATTTATGTTCACACTACCTTGATCATCTACAAAAAGTTTAGCGGAGTTCATCTTATCTATCGCACTGTTTAGTGAACTCCATTGGTTATCATCCATATCCCCAACACGCAGTTTTTGAAGAGGGATAGATGTTTGGATGGAGAGAAGTCTGAGCATCAGCTGTTCAGCTGGCATCTCTAAAGAGAAAAATGCTACCCCTTTGCCTTGTTTGATGATGGAGTTTACAGTGTTTAAGATGAAAGATGTGTTGTGTGTAACTGTCATATCTTCAAGTAAAAAGAGATGATTTCCATCTATGGTAAATCCATAATAATCATCAACCTTGTCATACTCCACTTTTATTCCAGTGTGTTTAACATCCCTTTTTGCTTTTAACTCTCTTGCCTGTTTTCTCTTGATGCGAGTTGGGATGGTATCTAAATCTCCAACAATTCTAAGTCTGTAAACATCGCATTCATAGTTTATCTTTTTGATTCTTGCTTTTTTTGTTTTTATAGAAACTCTAAACCCTAGTGAATCGGCTAAAAATTTTATCTGTTTTGCAAGTTTTTCATCTTTTTGAACTATCTCAAAAACATTGAACTTCTCATCATAGTATCCATCACTGTCTATGAGCCCAGCTAAAAGTTTTAGTCTGTTTTTTGTTGAGTTTTGGATGTAGTGGTGTGGGATATGTTTATCTCCTAAAACGCCAAGTTTACGAAGTTTTGTTTGTAAAGAGTTGTCATCTTTGTAGTAGCCACCCCTTTGCCCACTTGTTATCCCATATACACTGCATCTATCTTTTGAACTTTGTTTGGTTACTTGCAGGTTTAGTTTTTTTGCATAACCCTCTAAGTACTCTACAATCTCACTATCTTGTGTAGTTATATTTACACTTGAGGTATCACCATCACCAAGCCAAAGACCTAAAAAGTAAGGCTCTATCTCAAGTGGTTGTTTATCAAACTCAACTGCTACTTTGTACCCTTTGTAGTTTAAGTGAAATTTATCTGACTTTTGATTGTACTCTTTTATAGAGATATTTAAAACATCACCGTGTTTGTGTTTGCCATCGTTTCTGCTTCTCTTTAGAGATATGATATGACTCTCATTTACACGATAATCTATCCCTTTGTTTTGTCTCACCCAGTACATCTTCTCACGACCACGAGCGAGAGATAAAACATTTCTAGGGGTTGAGTCATCACCCATAAGCTGATCACCGACCTCTACATCTTCCACATTTTTTAAGCTTCCATCAAACATCACCACTTTAGTTCCAAGACCCAAACATTTCCCCATCGCTGGCCTTGCCGCGATAATGACCAAATCCCCTTTACCAAAACCTGTAGTCATCTTGTTTAATTCAGTAAATCCAGTATCAACTCCAACTAATATGTTGTTGCCTCTAGCTTTCATCTCTTTGATATACTCCATGGTGTTGTAGGTCATGGTAGGGGAGTCTTGAAAGTCTGAAGTTTGGTTATCTTGAGTGATGTTGTAGAGTTTTTTCTCAACTATATCTATAACCTCCGCACTTGGGAGATCCTCCTCAACTGTTACCCTTTTTATCTCGGTTGTTAGAGTTAAAAGGTGGCGTTTTAGTGATTTATCTTTTATCTCATTTACATAAGCTTTTGTGTTTGCTATAGGGTTAGCAGAGAGGATCTCTAGCATCACCTGTTCATCAAATTTCTTTAGTTTTAAAAGCTCTTTTTTGATAAACTCCTCATCTATAGGCTCATCTCGCTGCATAAGCTTTAGCATCGCATTAAATATATCTTGATGAGCAGGAAGATAAAAATCATCAACTCTTAAAACACTGCTAAGTTCATCAAACTGTTGAGGTTCAAATATAATAGAGCTTAGAACTGAGCGTTCAAAAGCTAGGTTGTATAGGTTTTCTTGCATATAACTTCTTTTGATTTTGATTAAATAATTTTGTAGATTTAAGTATTTTAGTAATTGTTATATTAACAAAATAAACTTTGAATTTCGTTACAATACAATTTCAATTTATCGATAAATATGTTATAAATCAAAATAAATACAATAAGAGCAATGAGCATAAAAAACATTCAAATCCGGACATTAACTTTTTCATACGATGGCGTAGAAGACAGGATAAGGCTTTCTATAAACTATCAAGATTTAAAAACTAGAATAGATATGATGATAACTAGAAGTTTTATCATAAGGCTTTTACCAACTATAGAGGAGTATATCTATAAACACTACCCAAATGAAAATTTGGAAGATGAGGTTCATCTAGAGATACCAAGTGATAAAGAATCTTCTTCAGATAATCAAGAGGTTATTTCTAAAAGTGTAAAAGAGACAAATATGGAGGATTTGGAACTTTATAAAAGTAGAGAAGACCTACTTTTTACCATCAATCTAAAATATGATAAAACATCTAACCTAACAGTTTTTGAGTTTATCTCAAAAAATAATTATAAAGCTGTAACAAACTGTAATGTAGAGTTTTTGAAAAATATCATAAAATCTTTAAGAACATCTATCCCAAAAGTATCTTGGGGGATAGGTTACTTGTAGTGTAACCTTACTCAGCTTCCCCAGCCATCTTCTCAACTTCAGCTACAAATCTATCAACCAAAGCATCCTCTTTTAAGTCGGCTACTTTTTCCCCTTTGACCATTATCATCCCTTTCCCTTTGCCATACGCTATGGCTACATCGGCGTGGGCTGCTTCACCTAGGGCATTTACAACGCATCCCATCACTGAGACATTTAGGGGTGTTTTTATGTGTGCAGTTCTTTTTTCTATCTCAGCGACTGCACTAACAAGGTCAACTTCGATGCGTCCACATGTTGGGCATGAGATGATATTTAGTCCATCTTTTGCAGCACCGCTATCTTTTAGGATAGCTCTGGCTACATTTATCTCCTCTTCAAGCTCACCTGTGATTGATACCCTCATAGTATCACCTATGCCATCAAGTAGCAATGCACCAAGACCTATGGAGCTTTTTACAGTTGCGTGAAAGAGAGTACCAGCTTCGGTAACTCCAAGGTGAAATGGGTAATTGTTTTGTGGGCGAAGCATTCTGTATGCATCTACAGTTCTTTGAACATCACTAGCTTTTAGAGATATCTTGATATCATCAAATCCCAAATCTTCCAAGTACTTGATATTGTACTGTGCAGATGCTACCATCCCCTCAGCCGTGGGACCGTATTTGAGATCAAACTGTTTCTCTAGACTTCCGCTATTTACTCCGATGCGAATAGGTAGGTTTCGCTCTTTACAAGCTTTTACCACTTCAGCTACTCTCTCTTTTGAGCCGATATTTCCAGGGTTTATGCGGATGCAGTCCACCACTTCAGCAGCTATGAGAGCGTACTTGTGATTAAAGTGGATATCTGCTACAAGGGGGAGTTCGATGCGTTTTTTTATCTCTTTAAGAGCTAGTGCGTCCTCCATGTGTGGCACTGCACATCTAACTATATCACATCCTGCAAAGTGAAGCCTTCTTATCTGCTCCACTGTAGCATCTACATCTGCTGTTTTTGAGTATGTCATAGACTGAACACTTATAGGTGCATCACCACCAACAGCTACATTTCCGACAAATATTTGTTTAGTAGGGTATCTTTTTATCATGGGGTAATTCTATCTTTTTTGGGATTAGAAAGTGATAAAATAGTTCTTTTAGTGTTTGTTAGATAGAATTTAAAATCATAATTTATTATAATGGGGTATCTGTTTGTTTTTCAAAAAAGATTTAAATATCTATATTATGCTGTTTTTAACATTGGTTTTACCTTTGGTTGTTGGGCTTTATATGCAAAACTTTTCTCAGTGGAGATATGTTAGTGTACCTCTTCATTCGCTCTTAGAAGCTAGTGGTGCTATGATAGCTTTTATTATAAGTGCTATTATATTTTTGATGTATAAAAGTTTATTAGAGTTTAACCATTTTCATAGAGCCTCTTTTGCACTTTTGTCTATGGGGGTATTTGATGCGTTTCATGCTATGACATATCCTGGTGAGATGTTTGTATGGCTTCATTCTCTTGCTATATTTTTTGGTGGTATCATCTTCGCACTTGTTTGGATGCCAGATACAAAGGTTAGTAGAGGTTCTTATATTTATCTCCCTATAGTTATATCTTTTGCTTCTATAGCTGTATCAATCATCTCTATGAGTTATCCAGATATAGTCCCTCAGATGTTAAATGAAAAAAATGAGTTCACAGATACTGCAAATATTTTAAATATGGTTGGCGGCTCTATGTTTGTGGTAGCCTCTTTTTATTTTATAAAAAAATATATACAAAATCATGAGTTAGATGATCTCCTTTTTGCTGGGCATACTATGCTTTTTGGTAGTGCTGGAATCTTGTTTTTCTTCTCAACACTTTGGGATATGCAGTGGTGGTTTTGGCACTCTTTGAGACTTCTTGCCTATATAGTTTCGTTATATTTTATGTTTGAGGTTTTTTATAAAAATGTAAAAAAATTAGAATATTCAAATAAAAAGTTTTTTCATACAAATATTAATTTAAATAACTCGATAAAACTTTTAGAGGAGTATAAAAATGCAATCTATCAATCTAGCATCATCTCAACATCAGACCTTGATGGAAATATAACTTATGTAAATGATGAACTTTTAAAGGTGACTGGTTATAGTAGAGATGAGCTTATGGGACAACCACACAGCATCTTAAGGCATCCAGATACATCTAAAGAGGTTTTTGCAGAGCTTTGGGAGAGTATAAAAAGTGGTAAAACATATAAAGGTTTTGTAAAAAATCGTAAAAAAGATGGTAGTAGTTTTTATGTAAAACTTACAATTGTCCCTATTTTTGATAGTGATGGGGAAGTGTTTGAGTATTTGGCATTAAGAGATAATGTTAGTGAGCTTGTTAAAAGTCAAAAAGAGCTTAAGAGAAACTTTTTTACAGATGCTCTAACAGGACTTGATAACAGATTTAAGTTAAATGAAGATCTAAAAAGATTGTTTGATATCCATATAGCACTTTTAAATATAGATAATTTTAAAAGTATAAACGATTTTTATGGTCAAGAGTTTGGTGATGAATTATTAAAGATAGTAGCAAATGATATCTTAGAAAAAACATCTCAAAATGGTTATAGTTTGTATAGAAATCACGGAGATGAATTTGTAGTTGTTACAAAAGAGGATGATGATTTTGAGGAGTTTATAGCTTTTATATTGTCTTTGATAAGTGGTTTTACAAATAAAAGCTTAAAACTTCGCACTAATGATATACATATAAATATAACTTGTGGATTGGTTGAATCTTCAAAAGAGATTATAAAAGCAGACCTTGCTCTAAAAGAGGCAAAAAAACTTAAAAAAGAGTATATAGTTTATAACGATAATCTAAATATAAATAAGATTTTTAAAAACAATATACTTTGGTCAAAAAAAATCAAAACGGCACTTGATGAAGATAGGATAGTGGTATTTTTACAACCAATATATGAAAATTCGACACAAATGGTACAAAAGTATGAGGCACTTGTTAGATATATAGAAGATGATGGGAAAATCATATCACCTTTTGAGTTTTTAGAGGCTGCTAAGAGGACTAAACTTTACTTTAATATCACAAAACGGGTTATAAGAGAGGTATTTAAAATCTTAAATGAAACAGATAACGAGATAAGTATAAATATCTGTGCAGAAGATATCTTAAATGATGATGTTAGAGGTTATCTTTTAAATATGATACAAACATCTAAAAATTCAAATAAACTTGTAGTTGAACTTGTTGAGTCTGAGGGGATAGAGGGTTTTGATGAGATAATCAAGTTTATAGAGGAGATAAAAGAGTCTGATGTAAAACTTGCTATTGATGATTTTGGAACAGGATATAGTAACTTTGAGTATCTTTTAAAACTCAAAGCTGATTATATTAAGATAGATGGAAGTATGATAAAAGATATAGTAACAAATGTAAATAACTACAATGTAGTTGAGACTATAGTTATATTTGCAAGAAAAAATGGGATGAAAGTTATAGCTGAGTTTGTTTCATCTAAAGAGATACAAGACAAGATTTTAGAGCTTGGTATAGATTTTTCTCAAGGATATTTTATAGATAAACCAAAACCTTGGAGCCAGATAAGATGAGATTTTTTTCTATAGTGTTATTTGTTATTTTATTTATTCTCCTCTCTTTATATATCTTTATCAAACAAAAAGAGGATACTATCAAGATAGGTGTTTTATACTCTAAAACAGGAACTATGAAAAGTGAAGAGAGTGTTATATATGATATGCTCAATTTTGCTGTTGAGGAGTTAAACCAAAATGGTGGTGTTTTAAATAAAAAAGTGGAGATAGTGGAGTATGATGGAGCATCTGAACCTATGGAGTTTGAAAAAGGGGCAAAAGTTTTTATCGATAATGGTATAAAAGTTATATTTGGTTGTTGGACTTCAGCATCTAGAAAAGCTGTTAAAGAGATAATAGAAGATAATGATGCTTTACTCTTTTACCCTGTTCAATATGAGGGTGTTGAGAGTTCAAAAGATATAGTTTATTTGGGTTCAACTCCAAATCAACAGA
>JAFGVR010000236.1 GCA_016937915.1 Campylobacterales bacterium
ATCTTTATGAACTAAAAAATGGGAGTGAAGATTGCTTATCTCATTTAGATACCCTTGTAGATACTCTGTAGGGTAAGAGACCTCAAAAGCACCTAAATGGGTACCATTTTCATCTACGATTGGAAATGTATTTCTAAAACCATGTGCAGTTCTCCCTTGAACAAATCCAAATATACTTTTTTTAGTTTTATTTACATATTCAAAATCTTCCCTAATTCCAGTTAAATCATCTCCATATTTAGATGGTTTATGCATCCTCATAAAAACTATATTGTCTGGAAAAATAAAATGATACTGTAAAACATTACTCTGCTTATATATATTATAAAGCTTATACAGATGCTTTCTAAACTCTTCCCTTATCTTATTTAATTTTTGGATATCACCTCTATTTTTATTAGCCTCTTGCAGCAACCTAATCACTTCTGGATCTTGCATAGTTTGTTCATATATCTGCTTTGCAAGTATTTTTTGATTATGTATAAATATATCGTAATGAACTCTTAAATTATCTTTATGACTATTTAAAATAACATCTATTTTTTGATTTGTACTATATGATATGTAAAGATAAAACAACACATATGTAACAAAACCCGTAGCAAATAAAATCCAAGCGTACCTATTATTTTTTGTAATCATTCAAAACCTTTATAATTTTAACTCTTTTTTTAAATACTGCCCAGTGTATGAACCTGTTTTTTCACACTCATTTGCCAAATCTTCAGGAGTACCCTCAGCTATAACAAGCCCACCACCAGAGCCACCCTCAGGACCCATATCAACTATCCAGTCAGCATTTTTTATCATATCTAAATTATGCTCAATTATCAAAACACTATTGCCAAGTTCTACAAAATGGTGTAACACTTTTGTAAGTCTATCAACATCTGCAAAGTGAAGACCTGTTGTAGGCTCATCTAAGATATATAGAGTTTTTCCTGTGTCTTTACGACTTAGCTCTTTACTTAGTTTGATGCGTTGTGCCTCACCACCTGAGAGTGTTACAGCGTTTTGACCAAGAGTTATATAACCTAGCCCAACATCCATAAGAGTTTGAAGTTTTTGGTTTATCTTTGGTATCGCTTTAAAAAACTCGTAAGCCTCCTCAACACTCATCCCTAAAACATCAGATATGGTTTTACCTTTATATGCTACATCTAAAGTTTGTTGATTGTATCTTTTACCATTACACGAATCACACTTGACCATGATATCAGGCAAGAAGTGCATCTCTATCTTATTTTCCCCCTCACCTTGACACTTCTCACATCTTCCACCTTTTACATTAAAACTAAATCTTGATGCAGTGTATCCCCTTATCTGCGACTCTTTAGTTTGAGCAAACATATTTCTTATCTCATCCATAACACCAGTGTATGTAGCAGGGTTACTTCTAGGGGTTCTACCAATTGGGCTTTGGTCTAGGTATATCACCTTATCAACATTTTCAAGCCCTGTGATAGTAACACCAGCTACTTTATTTACTTTTCTAGCGTTATTTAAAAGTTCCCTTACAGTTGGGAGGAGAGTTTGAAGCATCAAAGAACTCTTACCACTACCACTAACCCCTGTCATACATACAAAGTTGTTTAGTGGGATTTTGACACTCAAATCTTTTATGTTGTTGATAGTTACATTTTTTATCTCGATGTAGTTCTTTTGTCCTCTTCTGTAAAAATATTCTATCTTTCTTCTACCATAAAGATAATCAGCCGTTAGAGTCCTAGCATCTTTTAGTTTATCAAGTGTTCCGCTAAAAACCACACTACCACCAAACTTACCAGCACCCTCACCGATATCAACTATAAAATCAGCGTGTTCTATAGTCTCTTTATCATGTTCAACTACTACGACGGTATTGCCTTTTTCTTGTAGATTTCTAAGGGTTCTTATGAGCTTTAGAGTATCTCTCTCATGAAGTCCGATGCTAGGCTCATCTAAAACATACATCACCCCTGTAAGCCCGCTTCCTATCTGCGATGCTATCCTGATGCGTTGAGCTTCACCACCACTGATGGTTCTTGCATCTCGTCCTAATGTAATATATCCAAGTCCAACATCGTGTAAAAAGAAGAGTCTCTCCCTTATCTCAGCTAAAATTGGTTTAGATATCATCACTTGTTGGTTGTCAAAATGTTTAAAATTTTCCCTATCTTCAAACCACTCATAAGTTTTAGATATTGGCATATCAAGAAGCTCTGCTATCCCCATACCACCAACTTTTACCGCCAAAGACTCCTGTTTTAGTCTGTGTGACTTACAAACACTACAAACCTTTTCACTCATGTACTCACCAAGCTCTTTTTCATCTTTGAACATATCATAAGCGATTCTGATGATACCTGGGAAGATTTTTTTTACAGTATGTGTTTTCCATAAAAATGAAACTTCACCCACATTTCCATGAAGTATCGCTTTTTTTTGGTGTGGTTCAAGCTCTGAGTAAGGGATGCTAATGTCTATCTTATTTGCCTCACAAAACCCTTTTAAAAATGTAAAATAGTACCCCTTGTTAAACCCATATACTATCTTGATAGCACCCTTTTCTATAGATAAATCTTCATCAATTATCTTATCTTGATCAAGTGCGTAGCGAAGCCCCAAACCATCACACTCACTACATGCACCTTTTGGGGAATTAAATGAAAAGCTAAGAGGTTCAAGTGGGTCAAAACTTATCTTACAATCAAAACAAGCATTATGCTCTGAGTAGTGGATGTTTGCATCTTTTAACCCAAGCTCCTCATGGTTTAGTATGTCAACCTCTAACTCACCATAGCTTTGTTTTAAACTTTTCTCAACAGCAGATGCTATCCTCTCTTTGTTCTCATCTTTTACAACAAGGCGGTCAATCACCACTTTTATAGTGTGTTTTTTTGTCTTTGAGAGTTCTATCTCATCATCAAGCCTAACCATCACACCATCTATCATCGCCCTTACATAACCTTTGTGAACCAAAGACTCTATAAGATCAGCATAAGAGCCTTTTTTCTCACGAACAAGTGGAGCCATTAAAACAAGTTTAGCCCCATCTGGAAGTTTTAACACCTCAGCTATGATATCAGATGCACTCATCTGAGAGATCTTTTTACCACATTTGTGGCAGTGTTGCACCCCCACACGAGCGTATAAAAGTCTAAAATAATCATATATCTCAGTAATTGTCCCAACTGTTGAGCGTGGATTTTTGGAAGTTGTCTTTTGATCTATAGCAATAGCAGGTGTAAGACCCTCTATCTTGTCAACATTTGGTTTACCGACACGATCTAAAAACTGTCTGGCATAAGATGATAAAGACTCCATATATCTTCGTTGACCCTCAGCATAAAGGGTATCAAAAGCAAGAGTTGACTTACCACTACCACTAAGACCAGTAAAAACCACAAGCTCATTTTTTGGTATCTCTAAATCTATATTTTTTAGATTATTCTCTTTTGCACCAGTTATTTTGATTGTATCTTTTTTCATAAAACTCCCCTAAATTATAAAAATATTCTCCAAGCCAAATAGCCAACTACCAAAACATAAAAACCAACCAAAAGCTTTCTTTGTGTGCTTACTTGAACTTTGTCTTTTGAGTGTATCCCAAGGTAAACACCCACTAAAGATGCCAAACCTATGATGACACCAGTTGTATAATCGATATGACCGTTTATAGTGTGTGAGATAAGCCCTGATAGTGATGAAAAAACCACAAAAAACAAACCTGCGGATATAGCTTTTTTAAGTGGTACATATAAAAATCCCACAAGTAAAGGAACTAAGATGATGCTACCACCCACACCTATAGTCATACTTACTGCACCAAGAACCACCCCTATACCAAAGAGTATAATTTTGTTGACCTTTCTCTCCTGTAGATGCTCTTTTGTTTTAAAAAAAAGCCTCATAAGTGCAAAAACAGCAAAAGATAAAAATATAAGTTCTAATGTTTTATCTGAAAACGATGCAGTTATATCACCACTTAAAAAAGCACCTACAAAACCACCTATACCTATGATGATAACCATAGATGCATCTAAAGTACCTTTTTTGTTGTTTAGATAACTCCCATAAATGGAGCTAAAGACCATCTGCACAACTGGTATCCCTATAGCAGATTTTGTATCAAATCCTAACAATAATAGGAGTGGTACAAGTATTGTTCCACCACCAATACCAAAAAAACCTGATAAAAATCCAACCAAAATACCAACTGCAACTAAACTAATCATAAAAGCCTTAAAAAAAAATTTGGAATTTTACTATCTTTTGCCTTTATGAGAGTTTGTATGGGTGATTTAATTTTGCTTTGAGATAGCTTCAAGTATAATCAAACCTAATTTATTATAACAAGGTTTACTACAATGATAAACACTATAACCAAAGCAGCTGAAAACTTTTGTACACACCAAATCGGCTCATCTTATGAGATAAAAAATGAAGTCAAAAAAACTAGAACGATTATTGCTTATATCGATATAACATCAAAAAGTGGGGAAAAATATAGAGTTTTCATAGCAGCTGATTATGGTTTTGCACAGATAGTTTCAAAACTCTTTTTAGAAGAGGATGAGAGTGATGAACAAACACTTATAGATATGATGCTAGAAACTACAAATTTGATAGTTGGAAGTGCAAAAGTTATAGCTGATGATGATTTAGATAATGAAAGTTTTGTTATAGGTACTCCGATTTTTGATAAAATAGATGATTTTGATACAAAATATAAAGAAGTTGTAACTATAAATGTAGATGAAAACAACCTTTTTATAGCGATTAAGGAACTAAATTGAGCAGACAAAAAAACAGATACAAATATAGTGATGATGATTTTGAATTTGATGCAAAAAAAGAGTTAGCATGGATGGATTACTCTGGACTTCTTGATATGGAGATTGAGTTTGTATCTATACTTGGTCAAACTGAACTAACAGTGGGTGAGGTTCTAAAACTAGAAAAAGGCTCTATCATAGATCTTAAAAAACCAGCTGGAGAGAGTGTTGAGACCTATGTAAATGGTCGTATCCTTGGTAAAGGTGAGGTTATGGTTTATGAAAAAAATCTTGCAATTCGTATAAACGAAGTTTTAGACTCTGGTGCGGTTCTTTACCACCTCTCAAAAGAGAGATTATGATTAGATATCTACTTATTTTTTTACTTCCCATCACCATATTTGCATCAAAGATTTTAAGTTATAACATATATGACAGAACAGATAGAGTAGATGTTATGATAACTTTTGACACCCCTTATGAGGGGACTATCAGACAAAGTAAAGCAGATGGAAAAATAATCATAAAATTAGAAGATGCAATCATAGAATCATCAAAAAGAAAACAACTGTTATCTAAATATATCTCCTCGCTAAGTATAACACCTATGGCTGGATATACGCAGATAGTAGCAGCGATACCAGAATCTGTAAATTTTAGTGCTTCTAAAACAGCAGATAGTTATGGCCTTAGGCTGAGGTTTGATGAAACTATAACTTCACAAAATCAACAAAATCCTTTTGCACCTACAAATCCATTATCTTCACTACCTACAAAAGCAGAAGTAGATATGTCACAAAGTTACTATGTAGTTATAGCGATTTTACTTATTGGGATTGCTATCCTTTTTTATATAAAAACAAA
>JAFGVR010000003.1 GCA_016937915.1 Campylobacterales bacterium
TATCCCTATTTTTCTATTTCAATTTTAACATCTTAGAAATAAGAAAACTGATTTTACTGGTTCGATTTTAGGGGTGCATTATATAGTTGGAGTTTATATACAAGTATAGAACATTCACTAAATATTAATAGTTTTCAAAATATAGAAGCAAATGAAGGTTTTTGGGTTAATTGTGAATAATTAAAGAGAGCTTGTATTGTTATATTTATGGTGTTCAAAGCAATTTTTAAGTAGTATAGCAAAAATTTTTATGAGGACTTTACACATTGGATGCTATTGCAATAAAACACAATGATGAGATCATAGACCTACAAACTGCAAAAGAGATTGGGTTTGAGGGGGAGCAGATCCATCTTGACAACTCACCTGAGGCTTTGGATGTTCTTCGCCACTCAACTGCCCACCTTATGGCTCAAGCTATCAAATCACTTTACCCAGATGCTAAGTTTTTTGTTGGCCCTACTGTAAAAGAGGGTTTTTACTACGACTTTAAAACTAGCGAAGAGATAGGTGAAGCTGATCTTAAAAAGATAGAAAAAGAGATGCTAAATCTCGCTAAGAAAAAATTTGATATAGAAAAATACACTATCACAAAAGAGGAAGCTAAAGAGAAGTTCAAAGATGATGAACTCAAACTTGCTGTAATGGAACGCATCCATAGTGAAAATGTAAGCATCTACAAACAAGGTGATTTTGAAGACCTTTGTCGTGGTCCACACCTTCCAAATGTTAAACATATCCGCTTTTTTAAACTTTTAAAGATAGCTGGAGCTTACCTTGGTGGTGATAGTAAAAATGAGATGCTAACTCGTATCTACGGAATAGCATTTGCAGATAAAGAATCACTTCAAGCACACATAACTATGCTTGCTGAAGCTGAAAAAAGGGATCATAGAAAACTTGGAAATGAGTTAAAACTTTTCACTTTCCGTGAAGAGGTAGGGGCAGGTTTTCCTATTTGGTTACCAAATGGTGCAAGACTTCGTTCCCGTTTAGAGTCACTTTTATTTAAAGCTCACCGTAAACGTGGTTATGAGCCTGTTCGTGGTCCTGAGATGCTTCGTTCTGATCTTTGGATGACATCAGGACACTACCAAAACTATGGTGAAAATATGTATTTTACAAACATAGATGAGCTAGAATTTGGTGTAAAACCTATGAACTGTGTAGGTCATATCAAGGTTTATGAGGATGAGCTTCACTCTTATCGTGATCTACCTATCAAATACTTTGAGTATGGTGTAGTTCACCGCCATGAGATGACTGGGGCTTTACATGGACTTTTCCGTGTTCGTGAGTTTACTCAAGATGATGCACACATCTTCTGTCGTGCTGATCAGATAGAAGAGCAAATTATAGAGATAGTTGATTTTATAGATAAAATCATGAGTACATTTGGTTTTGAGTACAAGATGATGATCTCAACTCGCCCTGAAAAAGCAGTTGGTAGTGATGAAGTTTGGGAAGTATCTACAAATGCACTAAAATCTGCTATGGATAAAAACTCACTTATCTATGAGATAGATGAGGGTGGCGGAGCGTTCTATGGTCCAAAGATAGATATCAAGATATTAGATGCAATTGGTCGTGAGTGGCAGTGTGGTACAGTTCAGCTTGACTTTAATCTGCCTGAGCGTTTTGAGCTTCAGTACAATGCAGAGAACAATGACAAAATCCAACCTGTAATGATCCACCGTGCTATCCTTGGTTCATTTGAGAGATTTATCGGAATCCTTACAGAACATTATGCTGGAGAGTTCCCAATGTTTATTGCTCCTACACAAGTAGCAATAATCCCTATCGCTGATTCACATAAAGAATATGCTAAGGAACTATCAGATAAACTTATTGACATTGGTGCGGACAGTGAGATTTATGGTAAAAATGATAGCCTAAACAAGCGTATCCGTACAGCAGAGAAGTCAAGAGTTCCGATGCTAGTCATCATAGGTGATGAAGAGGTTGAGGGTAAAAGTGTCGCAGTTCGTGATAGAAGAATGCGTGAACAATACAACTTAAGTGAAGAGGATTTTCTTAAGATGATACAAACTAAGATAAATGAGGTAAATTTTTGAGTAAGAACAAAGACCAGGTGATAATGAATGATGACATTCGTGTACCTGAAGTAAGATGTAATGTCGATGGTGGAGAATCTCTAGGGATTATCTCAACAGATGAGGCTATGGCTAAAGCAAATGAGATGGATTTAGATTTGGTTCTTATAGCAGCTGATGCAAATCCACCTGTTGCGAAGATTATGGATTATGGTAAATTCAAATACCAAAAAGAGAAACAACTAAAAGAGCAAAAGAAAAAACAAGTTAAAGTAGTTGTTAAAGAGATTAAACTATCTGTAAAAATCGCAGAAAACGATATATCTTACAAAGTTAAACATGCTCGTGAATTTTTAGAAAAAGGTTATCATGTCAAATTTAGAGTATTTCTAAAAGGGCGTGAGATGGCTCATCCTGAATCCGCTAAAGAGGTTTTGATGCATATATGGCCTATGATAGAAGACATAGCAGTTATGGATAAAGAACCTAGATTTGAGGGTCGTTACTACAATATGTATGTATTACCTCAAAAATAAGCAAGATTTCTTGCTTATTTTTCCACTACAAATATAATATAATTACAGACACTTTAAATATAATCCAAACAAATAATTTAATAAATTTTTTCTTTTAGCTATAATTTTAAAAAAGAGAATTTATGAATAACTTTTCAAACCTTCAACTCTCACAACAAATGGTTAAAAATCTAGACCTAATAGGTTATAGTCGTATGACTAGCGTTCAAGAAAAATCACTTCCATATATACTTGAAAATTATGATCTTATAGTAAAAGCAAAAACAGGTAGTGGTAAAACTGCTGCTTTTGGGATAGGTTTACTTCAAAAATTAGATGTTAAAAAATTTAAAGTTCAATCGTTAATACTTTGCCCAACTAGAGAACTTGCACAACAAGTAGCTAATGAGCTTAGGATGATAGCTAAGTTTCAACATAACATAAAGATATTAACACTTTGTGGTGGAGTTGCCTATGGACCTCAGTATGGTTCTCTTCGTCATGGGGCTCATGTAGTAGTTGGTACACCAGGTAGGGTTTTAAAGCATCTAAAAAAAGATAGTCTAAACCTTGATGATTTGGATATTTTAGTTTTAGATGAAGCAGACAGAATGTTAGATATGGGTTTTATAGAGGAGGTGGAAGAGCTTATCTCTTTTGTACCTAAAAAAAGGCAAACACTTCTTTTTTCTGCAACTTACCCAGATGAGATAGCTCAGCTTAGTAGATCTATCCAAAAAGATGCTATAGAGATAGAGATCGAATCTATAGATGTAGAAAATAAGATTGATGAGAGATTTTATAACATTTCAAATTACAATAAGACAGATGCTTTAGTAAAAGTACTCGCATCTTATAAACCATCTAGTGCGATAATTTTTTGCAATACAAAATTGGAGTGCGATGAGTTAGCAAAAGAGTTACAAAATAAAAAAATAGATGCTCTATCACTTCATGGAGATTTAGAACAGTATGAAAGATTAGATGTATTGACACAGTTTTCAAATCTATCTTGTGCTATTTTGATAGCTACAGATGTTGCAGCTAGAGGACTTGATATAAAAGAGCTCCCTTTAGTGGTTAATTATGATATGCCAAATACTCAAGATGTATATACGCATCGAATAGGTAGAACAGGACGGGCTGGTGCTGTTGGGATAGCGGTTAGTTTTTATGAGGATAGTGATGTTTTTGAACTTTATAATAATGAAAAAAGAGTGTTTGCAGACATAGACGACATAAACGATGTAGATGATTTTGAGATGCAACCAGCTTATATTACTATAGTTATAGAGGGTGGGAAAAAAGATAAACTTAGAAAAGGTGATATCCTTGGGGCAGTTACATCTAGTGGCAAACTAAATGGAAATGATATAGGCAAAATAGATATATACGACAAACAAAGTTATGTAGCTATAGATGCAAATAAAATAGATTTAGCATATAACGAACTTAAAAAAGGGAAAGTAAAAGGGAAGAAATTTTCTGTATGGGTTTTATAATTTCACATTAATTTCACATTTTAAAGGTACAGTATAAAATCAATAAAAAGGATCTCAAATGAAAATTAAAAATATCATAATAGCTTCTATGCTGTTCTTTGGAGTAAATAGCTTTTCTAAAAGTTTAGATGAGAGGGTTGTTTTTGTAGATGTTATAAAATCTAAGCCAGTTTATGAAGAGATTACAGTTAAAGTTCCGTATGAGGAGATTATTTCAACACCTTATGAAGTAACAGTTCCTTGTATTCAGAAAGAACATCATCATGAAAGAGAGTACAGAAAAGATGATAATTCTATAGGATTAGATACTGTTATAGGTGCTGGACTTGGTGTAGTGCTTGGCAATCAGATAGGAAAAGGTGATGGCAGAACCGTTGCTAAAGTGGCTGGTGGAGTTTTAGGTGCAGTAGTAGCAAATAAATACTATAGAGATGAACAATATGAAGGTAGATATGACAATAGAACAAGATATTGTAAGAAAAAAGAGTATAGAGATGAAATTGTGACAAGATATGAGTATAAAAAAGAGAGAAGATTTATAGGATATGAAAATATTTTTATCTATAAAGGTGAGAGATACTCTAAAATTACAGATAAACCTAGACGAAAAATTAAAATAACAAATACACTATCTTTTTAACGATATAATATATTTATGAATTATATAGAGATTGCACAACAAACATTAAAAATTGAATCCGAAACACTTTTAAAAGCTTCTGGTTCTATAGATGCTGATTTTGAGAAGGTGGTTAAACTTATTTTATCTTGTAAAGGTAAGTTGATAATAACTGGAGTTGGTAAAAGTGGTCTTATAGGTGCTAAGATGGCTGCAACTTTTGCATCTACTGGAACACCTAGTTTTTTCTTGCATCCAACTGAAGCACTTCATGGCGATTTAGGTATGATAGGTCGTGATGATGTTGTGATAGCTATTAGTTATAGTGGTGAGAGTGAAGAGCTAAGTTTGATACTACCACATATAAAAAGATTTAATACCCCTCTTATTGGTATGACTAGAGATAGAAACTCTACGCTTGGTAGATACTCAGATTTAGTTATAGACATTGTAGTAGAGAGAGAGGCTTGCCCACTTGATATAGCACCAACAAGTTCAACTACACTTACACTTGCATTAGGAGATGCTTTAGCAGTTTGTCTTATGAGGGCAAGAGATTTTAAAAAAGATGACTTTGCTTCATTTCATCCAGGTGGTTCTTTAGGTAAAAAACTTTTTGTAAAAGTATCAAATCTTATGCAAATCAAAGATATCCCTATAGTAAAAGATGATGTAAAAGTAAAAGATGCTATTGTTGAGATGACAAAAGGGCGTCTAGGAACAGTTTTAGTAGTGGATGATAATGATAAACTAAAAGCACTTGTGAGTGATGGTGATATCCGTAGGGCTATCATTAAAGATGATTTTTCTTTAGATGCAAATGTACTAGAGTATGCTACAAAAGATCCAACAGTTTGCGATGATGAAGAGATGTTAGCAAGTGAAGCACTTGTGTTGATTGAGGATAAAAAGATACAACTTTTAGTTGTAGTTGATAAAGATAAAAAAGTAAAAGGTGTATTGCACCTTCATACCCTTGTTGAAAAAGGGATATCTTAATAAAACTCTTTTTTATTAAAGAGTTTTATATAATTTTTACTTTTATTTAAATCTTACCTAACCATAAGCAAACTTACTATAAACTCTCGTCCATGAATAAAAATAGTGTAGTAGCCAAAAAACAGTTTGGACAAAATTTCTTAAAAGATCAATCAGTACTACACAAAATCATCGAAGCGATGCCCAAAAATGATAATAGGCTAGTTGAGATTGGGCCTGGCTTAGGTGATTTAACTAAATTTTTAGTAGATGTCAAAAGTGTTGAAGCTTTTGAGGTCGATACCGATTTATGTAAACTGTTGCAAAGTATATTTAAAGAAGAGATCGCTACCAAGAAACTCCATATAAATTGTGGAGATGTTTTAGAAGCTTGGAAGAGTAGTCTTGTGGATGAACCTTACGATTTAGTGGCGAATTTACCATATTATATCGCTACAAATATCATCCTAAAAGCACTCGCAGATCCTATGTGTAAAAATATACTTGTAATGGTTCAGCTTGAAGTGGCAGAAAAATTTTGTGCGGAGGCAGGTGATAAAGTATTTGGCTCTTTGGGTATT
Source organism: Campylobacterales bacterium (assembly GCA_016937915.1). Lineage (GTDB taxonomy): Bacteria > Campylobacterota > Campylobacteria > Campylobacterales > Sulfurimonadaceae > Sulfurimonas. The sequence goes on from JAFGVR010000003.1 coordinate 6,250, forward strand.
ATAACTCAAAGTGTTGGAGAAGCTCACATAGTGGTAAAAGTTCCACCTACTGCATTTGACCCTCAGCCAAAAGTTGATTCTGCTGTATTTTTGATACAAAAACATTGCGATAGAAGTGATGAGGATTTTGAGGGATTGCTTAGAGTTGCATTCAAGCAACCCAGAAAAACCCTTATGAAAAATCTATCATCTGTTTATGATAAAAAATTGCTTCAAGAGATTTTTGAAGAGCTACAACTCTCTTTGACGGTACGCCCTCATCAGCTAGGCACTAAAGACTATCACCAACTATATAACAAAATAAAATAAGAGAAGCAGAGAAATTTCCTCTGTAAAAAAGGAAAGTTGGATGACAGAAGAGAATCAAGAGTTGAGTACAAATACAACTCAAAATCAAAGTAAAAGACCAAATCAAAACCCAAATAAAAGTAAAACCCGCTATAAAAAACAATCAACTACTATAGATGAGAATTTAAAAGAGTTTGTTGTTAAAAATCAAGAGGTTCACAAACAAAGACTTAATCCACACTATAAACTTGATCTAAACTCTAGAGCAAAAGTTCGTATCACTCCACTTGGTGGTTTAGGTGAGATAGGTGGAAATATAGCTGTTTTTGAAACACAAAATGAAGCTATACTTGTAGATGTCGGTATGAGTTTTCCAGATGAGGATATGCATGGTGTTGATATCCTCATACCAGATTTTTCATATATTCGTGAAATTAGAAAAAAGATAGTTGGTATTATCATAACTCACGCTCACGAAGACCATATAGGTGCTATGCCGTACCTTTTTAAAGAGATGCAGTTTCCAGTGTATGGAACATCACTTCCACTTGCTATGATAGGAAATAAGTTTGATGAGCATCATCTAAAAGAGCATAGAAAATATTTCAATCCAGTTGAGAAAAGACAAGTTTATAAGATAGGAAATGATTTTGAGATAGAGTGGATGCATATGACTCACTCTATCGTTGATTCTTCAGCCTTAGCTATAACAACAGAAGCTGGAACAGTTATCCATACGGGTGATTTTAAGATAGATCACACTCCAGTTGATGGATATACAGCAGATCTACATAGGATAGCTCATTATGGTGAAAAAGGTGTGCTTTGTCTTTTAAGTGACTCTACAAACTCACATAACCCTATTCCAACACCATCTGAGTTAAGTGTAGCCCCTGCACTTGATCGTGTATTTAGTAAAACAGAGGGTCGTGTTATCCTTTCAACATTTAGCTCAAACATCCACCGCGTATATCAGGCGATACAGTATGGTATAAAGTATGGTCGTAAAGTGTGTGTGATTGGTAGAAGTATGGAGAGAAACATAGAGATAGCTATGGCTTATGACTATATAAGATTTCCTAAGAACATTTTTGTAGATGCTGAAGAAGTATCTAGAATGAATGATAAAGATGTTTTAATAGTAACTACTGGTAGTCAGGGTGAGCCAAATTCAGCATTATTTAGAATGAGTATAGGCGAGCACAGACATGTAAAGATAAAGCCTACAGATTTAGTTATATTATCATCTCGTGCTATCCCTGGTAATGAGGGTAGCATCTCTGCTATGATGAACCATCTTCAAAGAGCTGGTGCTAAAATGGCTATGGATAGAGATCTTCATGTTTCAGGTCACGCATCTATAGAGGAGCAAAAACTGATGATCCGTCTTGCAAATCCTAAATTTTTCTTACCTGTTCATGGTGAGTATAACCATGTTATGAAACATAAAGAGACAGCTATGATGTGTGGGATTCCTGAGAGAAACATCTTGCTTATGACTGATGGTGAGCAGATAGAGATAGCTCCAAAGTTTATGAGAAAAGTTAAAACTGTTAAAACTGGAAAAGTTTATATAGATAATCAGAATAACCACCAGATAGAAGATGACATAGTGCTAGATCGTCAAAAACTAGCATCTGAGGGTATAGTTATGATGGTTGTAGAGGTTGATTCGCAACATACAAAAATGTTGTCTAAACCAAGAGTAACAACATTTGGTATAGTTCCAGATAAAAAAGACAAAGCTTTTGCTAAAGAGATGGAGGATGTTATTGAACAATTCTTAATCCATATAAAAGATGGACTAATCGAAAATCCAAGAGCATTAGAAAATGATCTTCGTCAAGTAGTTCGTAAACATATATATAGAAAGATGAAAAAATACCCTTTAATAGTACCACATGTACTTATATCTTAATATTAGATAAAGGCTTTTTTGCCTTTATCTTTATTATATATCTCTATATTTTGAGATACCACAAGCTTGGTTTGGTGTTGGGGGATTGTCTCTTAGATACTCCAAATCTTCCAAGGTTTGAATTAAAACCTTTTTTTCACGAAGAAGTGGAAGCATAACATTATCTTTTTCATTCATAGGGATGCTCCAATCCTCTAACAGTTTTTTAACCTCATCGTCCAATTCATCTAATGCGTTTTGTATATGTTTTATAGAATTCATAATACCATCATAGCAAAAATTTATAATATTTTAGGTATAATCACACCCTCAAATTATGAGAATTTTACAAGAGGAGCCATCGATGCCTAAAATGAAATCGGTAAAAGGCGCTGTTAAGCGTTTTAAAGTAAAGAAAAACGGTTCTATTAAGCGTGGAAAAGCTTATAGAAGTCACATTCTTACTAAGCAAGATGCTAATACTCGTAGAAAACAAAATCAACCAGCTACAGTAGCTAAAGTTGATGTAAAAAGCATCAAGGAAATGATCAACTAATTTTTGTTGATTTAACCAAATCTCCAATTCAAAATTGGGTAAGACTATAAAATATAGCACCCTGATTACAAAAGTGACTGGGTAAAGAAAAAAGGAAAAATATGCCAAGAGTAAAAACAGGTACTGTTCGTAGAGCAAGACACAAAAAGATATTAAAATTAGCTAAAGGTTTTTATGGTGGTCGCCGTAAACACTTCAGAAAAGCTAAAGAGCAACTTGAGCGTTCATTATACTATTCATTTAGAGATCGTAAACAGAAAAAGCGTGAATTCCGTAAATTATGGATTGTGCGTATCAATGCTGCGGCTCGTTTAAATGGTATGAACTATTCAAACTTCATGAACGGTATCAAAAAAGCAGGTATGGAACTTGATCGTAAAATTCTAGCTGATATGGCAATGAATGATGCAGCAGCATTTAGTGCAGTTGCAGAAGCTTCAAAAGCTGCATTAGCAAAATAATTTAAATCTTTTGGCTTTTATGCCAAAAGAACCCCTACTAAAAAATCAACTAAAATATAATTTTATATCAGTCCCAAAATTTTAATCTTGAAACCGATATAAGTTTTAAACTATTATTTACCTATCTCAACATAAGTGTTTGTAGTATTAAATGTTCCATCTGCTTGAATTATAGCATCTGTACTATCAGTTACAAATCTTAGTTTATACCCATTTAAATTTGATAAAAACTCATCAACTAATGCTTTTAAAACAGGTTGTGTATTTGGAACTAAATTTACTGGTGTTGTGTATTCAGAAACTACACTCATAGTTACATTCCCATCCATAGCAGCTGCTGTATAATCAAGAGTCATTTTCGAATTTGGTACTTTAGCACCAAACAGTTTTATATCTCCTAGTTTAAATGCATAATCACCAACACCATAATAGTTTCTTGTCTCTACACCATCACTATAGCTCCAATCTATACTCTCTACATCATCACCAAGATTTGATTCACCAAACTCTAGCTTCAGATCTGTCATAGAGTAACCAGACTCAACTACAGAAGGGATCTGCATCAATGCAGTTTGCAATGCCATAAATGGATCTGTTCCATATAAATTTTCTGAATATGTAAAATAGTAATCACCCGTTTCAGCAGGATTTTGTGCTAGATCACTACCAATAGAGTAATAAGCATAAGCAGTTACACCAAAAGCTTGTGTCCAATAAAGAGTATGTGCTTCTCCTTCAGCTTCTGTAACACCATTATAATAAAGCTTACTACCATTTATCTCATCTGAATACTCATCAAAAAATGTGCCATTATCATCCATATAATCGTTTGGATCTGTTTCATTATCATCATCATAATATGTACTATTATCATCTATATAATCATTCTCAGTAGTATTATCATCTATACATTTAGTGTCAGGTACAGTAATAGTACAGTCATAATACGCATTTACCCAAAAGCCATCTCTCTCATGTACGGAGTCTAAGGCATTTATACCATTTGTAGATATAAGATTCATCATACCAGCATTGTAAGAGTAAGCATTCCACTGTAAGCTATCTTTATTGTATGTCCAAACAGTATTTATACATGCCTGATCAAACGCACTAACAGGAATCTCACTTTCTGTACCAAGTAACTGCCATCCAGCAGATATCTCAAGCTGCTCAGCACTAACTAAACTAACGACTAAAGCTGAAGCAGCCAAACTAATTAATGTTTTTTTCATATGAAAACCCTCACATTTTATTTATTATAGTAGATTATATCAATAACTTTTAAATTAAGCTTAATTATTTTTTTATAGCCTCCAACTCAAACCACTCATCATTAACTCTATCAGATGCTACCCCTATAGTAGGTTTTTTATTGCTCTGCCATAGTGCTTCGTTTGGTTTTGGACAAGCTCTTACACACTCTTGGCAGTAGATGCAAAGGTATGGGTTGTAGTGGTATTTTAGCCCTTTTTTATTTTTCTCATTTTTAGGTGGATTCTCTACACCTACAAAAAGTATAGCCCCAGGGGGACAAGCTTTTTCACACTTTAGGCAGTAGATGCACTCCTCCTCGCAGTATTCTATAAGACCTCTGTAGTCTTTATCTTTTTTTATCTCAGTAACTGGATAGTCAATGGTTTGTGGTTTTTTAAAAAGGTTTTGAAAAGCTTTTGAAAATGATTCTTTCATGATCTACTCCTACTTAGCTGTGCATGATAAACATGGGTCAAACGATGCCAGTATAGCTGGAGCATCAGCGTACTGTGAACCCATAAATATATGGGAAAATGATGGGATGGAGGCAAATGTTGGTGTTTTTATCCTAACCCTATCTAACATAGGTTTGCCACCCCCTTTTACATAATAAGCAAGTTCACCCCTTGGAGCTTCGTATCTTACAAGCACCTCACCATCAGGTTTCCCTTTTACTTTTGTTTGTATCTCACCCTCAGGCAGTGCATCTAAGATATTTTCACACATCTGTATGGAGTTTACTATCTCATTTAGCCTCACCACATTTCTAGCGTGTATATCACCGCCTGTTGATGTTTGCATCTCAAACCCTATCTCACTATATGGAAGATAGTCTATCTCATTTCTCACATCTATCTTTAACCCACTAGCTCTTGCAAGTGGCCCTATAGCGTTAAATCTGTACGCATCATCTAAACTTAAAACACCTATGTTTTTGTATTTTAGTGACAAACTCCAGTTGTTTGTAAACTCATCTATGTAACCATCCACTTTTGATCTAACAACCTTTAAAGCCTCTTTTACTTTTTTGATATGCTCACTCGATATATCTCTGTTTACTCCCCCTATAGAGATAAAATCAAACTGCACACGGTTTCCAGTTATCAGCTCTTGTATCTCCATGATGAGTTCCCTATCACCCATTATCCTCATAAATATCGCTTCAAAACCAGCATTTTCACTTACATGAGAAAGACATAGCATGTGGGAGTGGATGCGGTCAAGTTCAAGTAACAGCATCCTCAAATACTTTGCTTTTAAAGGGATCTGTGTTTGTAGCATCTTCTCAATAGATGCTGTATATGTCATAGAATGGGTGATGGCACAAAGTCCACAAACTCTAGCCACTACATACCCAACACCATCAAATTTAAACTTTGTAGTACAAGCTCTCTCAACCCCACGATGCACAAACCCAACATCAGAATCAACACCGATTATCTTCTCATTTTCACACTCAAACTTAAACTTTACAGGTTCTAGTAAAGAGATGTGTTGTGAGCCTAGAGGGATGTGTATAGTTTTTTTCATAGTCCACATCCACGAAGCGGCATCTGAAGTGAGTCTGCATCTAAGTAAAGTCCGGCTTCACTCCCATCTATCTTTACACCAAACATATCTACAACCTCCCTTTGTGAGATGATAGATGAGGGGATGATATCTTCAATAGATGGGATGATTTTATCATACTCTGTAACTGTGTAGTAGATAACACTCTCATCCATCGCCTCATAGCGTGAAAATATCCACTGCACCTCAAACCTCTCACCATCTAGTGCTACACCATTCATAGTGATAAAATGCCACACCTTATAATCGTAAAACTTTTTTATATCATCTCTTATATTTTCTAGTGTAGATTCAACTTTCTTCATCATTTTCTCCAACTCTGCGAGGCATCTCTTTTCTACTTACGATGCCATCTTCTATTTTTGGTTTGTTTTGCAGTTTTTTAGCAAACTCCATCTCTTTTGTTTTAGACTCTAATATATCTAAAGCCTTTACCACCCCATCTATGATAAGCTCAGGTGAAGATGCACACCCAGCTACATAAACATCTACAGGGATGTATCTATCTACCCTATCTTCTACATTGTACATATCACGAAAAACTCCACCAGTGCAGCTACAACTCCCAACAGCCACCACCACTTTTGGCTCTGGCATCTGAGTATAAAGCTCCACCAATCTTTCACGACTTCTATATGTTACAGGACCAGTTACTAAAAATATGTCAGATTGTTTAGGATTACCCGTATTTACCACACCAAACCTCTCCAAATCATACTTTGGGCTAAGAGATGCAAGTATCTCTATGTCGCATCCATTACAGCTCCCTGCATTGTAGTGAAGTATCCAAGGGGATTTTTTTCTGTATTTTTCAAACATGAGAGAGTCCTAAATCGATATCTGTGTATTTTATAACTATTTGTAGTTTTTAGCAAGTAAAGAGGGGTGTGTGTTAAAGAGTTTTTAATTAAATCATATATATCCTTGCTATTAAAAATTAATTCAGTTATACTTCCCAAATCGAAAGATGATTTAGAGTTTCATCCAAGGCAAGATTTTTATTGCTCACTTACAGTTTTCAGTATTAACCTCCATTAGAACACTTCACATTATATTTTGAGCATTTCAGTAATGATATGTATAATAACTCAAGGAATTGCAATGGCAACTCAAGTAAATGGAACCGTTAAATGGTTCAACAGCGAAAAAGGTTTCGGTTTTATCGAACAAGATAACGGCGGTAAAGATGTGTTTGTACACTATCGTCAAATCAATAGTAACGGTTATGATCGTATCTCTCTAAAAGATGGCCAAAAGGTAACTTTTGAGATAGGTCAAGGTGAAAAAGGTCCTCAAGCTGAGAATGTAACAGCTTTATAAAACGATAATGGGCAAAACAACTTGCCCATCGTTTAAATTATTTATAAGATTTACATCTCTTTCATTTGTAATCCTCTTTTAATTTATCAAATTTAAACTTACCAATATAGCGGAATAGAGCAGCTCGGTAGCTCGTTGGGCTCATAACCCAAAGGTCGTTGGTTCAAATCCAACTTCCGCAACCAATCAAATAAAAATAAAAGGAAAAAAATTTGTCAATAAATACAATAGATATCTCTCAAGCATTTAAACTAAATGTTTTGATAAGACTTTTAGGAAGCAATGAACAATTTAAAATCGCCTGTTCAAAAGCAGGATTGTCAGTTAGAAAAGCTAAGCTACTTATAAGTACTCAACCTATTAATAACATCTAAGATTAAATATAACCCACATAATATTTTACTTCATAAACAGTTGAAAAGGTGTAAAGAACCTTTTAGCTTTGATAACACATAAAGTTTTCTCACACTCTTTCTAGTTTGGGAATGATTACACTCAAACATAAGCCAACCACACCAAATTAACCAAAGAAAGCGTAAGCCCAACCCCCAAAACTATCTTCACAAGATGCTCTACTCTCACCCTTGCAGTTGAGTTATCTATTAGATTCACAACTAAAAACACACCCACAAAAAGTAAAGTCGCTAAAAGCAAACTATCCCCTGCAAAGAGTATAAGTAGTGAGTATATGAACACATATTCTAGCCATTTAGCCATGTATAAAAACTCATAGAAGATGCCACTAAACTCTATCTCTGCACCACCTACTATCTCTTGGTGGGCTTCGCTTGCATCAAATGGGGATTTTTTTAGTTTTATGGGGATGATGAGTAAAAATGCTAAAAATAAAAAAGCTAGTGATAAAATCTCACTTGGATGCTCTCTGATAACATCTATCTCAAAACTTCCTACACTCATATAAAACCCAACAGCTACCAAGATGAGTATAGGTTCATACGCTACTATGGTTAAGAGTTCTCTGTTTGAGCCTATATGTGAAAATATAGACTTTACACTAAACCCAGCCAAAACTATAAAGATGCTAGAGAGCAAATGCAAGAAAATCACATACAAAAGATTTTCCCCCATTATGACAAATGCTACCACTACCCAAAGGGTTACAAAGTGCATGATGCCAAGGAGTGCATGGTATGGGTTTACCAAAAATGCTTGTTTATCCATAAGTTTGTAAGTGTCATAAAATGGCTGAAGTATAGGTGGGCCTTGACGGTTTTGCATCCTAGCTCTCACAACTCTCTCCACACCATATATAAGCCCACCAAAAACAGGAGCAAGTAAAATCAAAATCATCTCTATCATGATGCAACTCCTACTACTAAAGTAATCATAAGTGCCAAAGAGATAGCATAGATGATTTTTACACTCTTTTGCGATATGTCGAAGTAGTACATATTTAGCTGAACTTCATCTTTCTCCCCACAATTGTACTCTTTTACCCTATGAGCTTTTTTAAATACTATGACGCCAAAAAGGATAGGGACTACAGCTATGAGTAGCATCGGTGTTACTATCTGCATAGTTGGTAAAAGATTTGCATCTAGTGAGGTGAATATACCAACAATTAGCATCGCTAAAAACGCAAAAGAGGTGCTAGAGAACAAAAACGGTATCTTTTTTTTTTTACTCTCTTTTGCATCTGATGCAAAAAGTTTAGTCACCACTTTAAAGTAAAGAAGAGTTAAAAACACACTTCCAAGTGCTATGAAGATTAAACTTAGTGCATAAAGTGGATTGTTTGAAATCTCCCCAGCTACTAACTCTATAGCCATAAATTTTGCTATAAAAATCCCAAATGATGGAAGAGTAAGTGATGCAAACCCTATGATGATAAAAAAAGTTAAGAGTTTTGAGCGGTTTATGAGTCCATCTATATCACTTACATACTTTAGTGAAAAGCTTTTTTCAAGTATCCCAGCTTGTAAAAACAGTAACGCTTTAGATATAGCATGAAAAACTATAAGTACAAGTGTAGCGGTGATAGCCTCCTGCTCCCTATAGATGCAAGAGCCATCATAAGTGCTAAAAGTGCGATGGTTGAAAGACCTAAAATCTCTTTGAAATAATCTTTCCCAAGAGCCATAAGTGATGCCGCAAAAAACACAAATGAGCCAAATAAAGTGATAGTAACAGAGACAAATCCATTCATAGCAGGGGCTATTTTTAGTATGAGGTATGGGGCGATTTTTACCATAGTAGCACTATGAAGCATAGCACTAACTGGAGTTGGTGCTACCATCGCACCAAGAAGCCATCTCTCATAAGGGATACTTGCCCCCTTTACAAATGCAGCGATTGCTAAAAGTGCTATAGGGATGAGATGGGTATCTTGTATATTTGCTATGAGGGTATCAAAGTAGATAGTATCGTAGTGAGTGATAGAAAAGATAAGTGCTATGAGGATAGCTACACCCCCTAGCTGATTCATCCACAACGCTCTAAGTGAGTTTTGCACAGCCACTTCATCACCCCTGTAGCCAATAAGTAGGTATGAGAAAAGTGTAGTAAACTCAAAAAGCATAAAAAATATCTCTATGTTGTTGGTTGAGACTATGAAGTTTATCACACCCAAAAACAAGAACAAAAGTGCTATAAACCCCCTTTTTTTAAACTCACTAAACTTTTCACTTTTTATATATTCAAGTGAATAGATGATAATAACTCCACCAACTATGTTTATAACAAGGTACATAACAGATGAGGTTTTATCTACCACTATATCATTTGATGTAGTTGTGGCATCTAAAGAGAGGATGAAGCTATAGAGTATGAGTTGTAAGAGTGCAAGTAAAGTTACAAGGTTGTTTTTTTGGATAACCCCTCTAGCTAGAAAGAAAAACAAAAGTATAAAATCCAAATATATAAAGATGGTATGGTATATATGTGGCAGAGTATCAGTTATAGAGTATGTGAAATCAAAAAAATAGATAATAGATGATGCAGACAATAAAACCACTGCAAAAAAAGTTGTAAATTTTTTTTCTAAAAAAATAAATGGTGAAAAAAGAAGTGGAAAAAGTATGAGTAAAGTTTGCACGGCTAGAATATCCTTTGCGTTTTTTATAACACAAAGGATAACTAAATTTTCTTTAAATATGTTGTTAAAGTTCAGTTTTTAAAACAGCCCCATTAGATGCATTTGAAACTAAAATTTGGTAGCGTTTTAGCCATTTTGATTTTACTTCATTTTTGTATGGTTGCCAAGTAGCTTTTCTAGTAGCTAAAACATCTTCGCTAACATTTAGTTGAAGTAAGTGTTTATCAACATCTATCTCTATCTCATCACCATCTTCTATAAGTGCGATTAAACCACCCTCAGCAGCTTCAGGTGATACATGCCCTATAGATGCCCCTCTTGTAGCTCCACTAAATCTTCCATCAGTTATCAGTGCTACAGACTCACCAAGACCCATACCCATGATAAGGCTTGTAGGAGCTAGCATCTCTTGCATACCTGGTCCACCTTTTGGCCCTTCGTAGCGTATAACTACTACATCACCAGCTTTTACTTTATGACCCATTATCCCCATGATAGCTTCAGGTTGAGAGTTAAAGCAGATAGCCTTACCTTTAAACTGACGCATAGATGGTGCAATACCAGCAGTTTTTACAACAGCACCTTCCTCTGCTAAGTTACCAAAAAGGATAGATAGTCCACCAACTGGTGAGTAAGCGTTTTCATTTGTATGGATGATGCTCTCATCAAGTATCTTTGCATCTTTTATGCGTTCACCTATAGTCTCACCAGTTACTGTAGGGTTGTCAAGGTGTAGCATCCCACCGCGTTTTGAAACTTCATTCATAACTGCATTTACACCACCAGCACGGTTAATATCATCCATGTGAACAGTTGATAATGATGGGGAGATTTTAGCGATGTGAGATACACTGTCAGCTATCTCGTTTATCTTTTTAATGTCAAAATCAACACCAGCCTCTTTAGCGATAGCTAACATGTGTAAAACTGTATTTGAGCTTCCACCCATCGCCATATCTACAACAAATGCGTTGTGAACAGCTTTTTCATTTAAAACATTGCGAATGTTGTACTGAGATGGATTTTCACTTTTTGCCATCTCTACAACTCTTTTAGCTGCAGTTTTTACCATCTCGATTCTTTTTGGAGTCATAGCTAAAACTGTACCGTTTCCTGGAAGTGCTATCCCCATAGCTTCACATAAAGTGTTCATAGAATTTGCAGTAAACATCCCCGAACAACTACCACCACTCGGACATGCGTTACACTCTATGTCATAAAGCTCCTCATCGCTCATCTTCCCATCAGCGTGTTTACCAACAGCTTCAAAAGCAGTAGCAAGATCGATTGGAGTTCCATCTTTTGTATGACCAGCTTTCATAGGTCCACCTGAAACAAAAACAGTTGGAACATTAACCCTTAAAGCTCCCATTATCATCCCTGGAACTATCTTGTCACAGTTAGGGATACAAATCATGGCATCTAGCTTGTGAGCATTCATAACAGTTTCTATGCTATCTGCGATAAGTTCACGAGATGGAAGAGAGTAAAGCATCCCATCATGCCCCATAGCGATACCATCATCAACACCGATAGTGTTAAATACAAACGGCACACCACCAGCTTCACGGATAGCCTCTTTTACTATCTCTCCATATTCATGTAAAAAGAAGTGTCCAGGGATGATGTCTATGTAACTGTTAGCTATCCCGATAAGCGGTTTGTCAAAATCTTCATCTTTAA
>JAFGVR010000237.1 GCA_016937915.1 Campylobacterales bacterium
ACTATTTTAGATTATCAAATATGATTGATTATAAGTTTACTCTAAAACACCATTACGCATTGGCAGAGGGAGCTAATGTTTTGTCACATATAGCTAAGCATAATTATGACCTAGCTATAGTTGGAGCACACCATGAGAAGCGATTTTTTAAAGCATCACACCCTATAGATATACTTTTTGAAAAACCTATCATCAACACAATCTATTTTATCCCAGGTAAGGGGATGAGCTATGAAGCCGTTTGAGTTATCTAAAGATGAGCTTTTTGAGACATTTAGAAGTGGTGAAGATGGTTTAAATCAAGATGAGGTTCAAACAAGAGCTGAGCAGTTTGGTAAAAATGTGATAGAGCAAAAAGCTAAAAAGAACTACTACAAAGAGTATTTTAAACAGTACATCCAATTTTTCCCAATATTACTAGAGATAGCTGGAGTGTTAGCTTTTATAGCAAACTATTATCAACCAAATGAGGGTAATGATGTACTTGGGTATGCTATATTTGGGGCTGTTTTTATAAATGCTAGTTTCACTTTTTGGCAAGATTTCAAAGCCGATAAGGCGATGGAGGCTTTGCTTAAACTAATCCCCACAAATGTAAAAGTTAAACGAGATGGCAATGTAGCTGAGGTGGATGCATCTGATATAGTGGTTGGTGATATAGTTTTGCTTGAAGAGGGGGATAAGGTTGCAGCAGATGCCATCTTGCTTGAGGCAAATGAACTTTATATAAACACATCATCGCTAAATGGGGAATCAAAACCAACCAAAAGGTCACTTCAAAATAATGGGGCAAAAAGGGAGATAGATGCTAAAAATATGGTTTTTGCTGGGACAAGTGTTGTAAATGGGAGTGGTATAGCCATAGTGGTAGCTACTGGTATGGCTACAGAGTTTGGTAAAATAGCTACACTTACAAGCAACATAGAAAAAGGTTTGACTCCTCTTGAGAGGGAGATTGTGAGTATGACAAAGATACTTACCATCTTAGCTCTCATAGCTGGTGTGGTGTTTTTCTTTTTGGGTTACTTTTCTGGCAAAGGTTTTTTAATATCTGCTATCTTCGCACTCTCTTTGATAGTTGCAAATGTTCCTGAGGGTTTACTCCCTACTATCACACTCTCACTCTCAATAGCATCGCAAAAGATGGCTAAAAAAAATGCACTCATAAAAAACCTTGCATCTGTTCAAACCCTTGGAAGTGTAACTACCATCTGCACCGACAAAACAGGAACACTTACAAAAAATGAGATGACTTTAAAAGAGATATATCTATGTAGTGGTGAGAAGGTGCAAATAAGTGGAGGTGGATATGATTTAGTTGGTGAATTTAAGATAGAAAATGGGAGTTCAAACTCAAAAGAGCATCTGAAAAATTTACTTCAAGCTGGATGGTTTAACTCAAGAGCATCGATAGAAAATGGAAAAAATGTTGGTGATCCAACAGAGCTTTCACTAGTAGCTGCGGCAAAAAAATACAAGTTGAATTACGAATTTGAAAAGTTAAAAGAGAACCCTTTTAGCAGTGAGAGAAAAATGATGTCAACTTATGGGAGAGTTGATGCCAAAGAGGTTTTGTTTGTAAAGGGTGCATCTGAAGCGGTATTTGCTAAATGTAGTTTTTATCAAGACTCAGATGCCATTAAAAAGTTTGATGAAGATGCAAAAGAGAGATTTACAAAAGAGCTTTTGGAGTTTGAAAATAAAGCCTACAGAGTGTTGGCAATTGCTGTAAATGATAAAGATGCTGAGGAGTCTTTGACACTACTTGGGCTTGTAGCGATTATGGACATAGCAAGACCTGAGGTGAAAGAGGCTTTAGAGAAGTGTTATAGTGCTGGGATAAGAACTATCATGATAACAGGTGATAACGCTAACACAGCAGCTGCGATAGGTAAGCAGATAGGGCTTAGATTTGATGATGTGTTAAGTGGTGATGAGGTGGCAAAACTGAGTGATGATGAGTTACAAAAACTCTTAGGGGAGAAGACTTTTATATTTGCAAGGATGGCTAGTAATCAAAAACTAAGAATCGCAGATTTGCTTCAAAAAAATGATGAGGTTGTGGCGATGACAGGGGATGGGGTGAACGATGCACCATCACTTAAAAAAGCAGATATCGGCATAGCGATGGGAAGTGGGACTGATGTGGCAAAAGAGGCTGGAGATATGATACTTTTAGATGATAACTTCAACTCTATAGTCTCAGCTATAGAGGAGGGGAGAACAGTTTACTATAACATTAAAAAATTTGTAACATATATCCTCTCATCAAATGTCCCTGAGATTGTCCCTTATGTACTCTCATTTTTTCTCAAAATCCCAAATCCACTATCGGTTATACAAATCCTCTCAATTGACCTTGGGAGTGATATGCTCCCTGGACTTGCACTTGGAAGTGAAAAACCTGAAAAAAATATTATGAAAAGAGCTCCCGTATCTAAAAAAGAGAAGATACTTGATTTGGAAGTTTTTAAGAGGGGTTACCTCTTTTTAGGGGTTATTGAAGCTAGTGCGGCTATGTTTGCATTTATAACTTTTTTACTCTCTCATGGTTGGCACTATGGAGTTGTAGAGTTAAATGATCCCCATTTTCACGCTCAAGCTATGACGATGACACTTTTAGGTGCTATCACTTGTCAACTTGCAAACTTATGGAGTATGAGAAGTTGGGATTTTAATATATGGACACTTGAGTGGAATTCAAACAAAGGGTTGATATTTTCAACATTTGCGGTTTTGGCTTGGATATGGATGCTATTAAATGTAGAGGGTGTTCAAAAAGTTTTCAATACAGCTCACATAGAGCTTGGTGATATGTGGATACTTTTGCCTTTTCCAATACTCCTTTTGGTTTCAAATGAGAGTTATAAATATTTTAAGAATAAGATTTAGATATAATCTCATCACTACAATCAAAGAGAGATATATATGTTAAAACTAGCGGTTTTTGATTTTGACTCAACACTTATGGATGGGGAGACTATAGATTTTTTTGCAGAGGAGCTTGGCATCGGTGAAGAGGTGGCAAGGATCACTGAAGAGGCGATGAGCGGAAGGCTTGATTTTTTTGAATCACTCCAAAAAAGGGTAGGACTTCTAAAAGGGCTTGATTTTAAAGTGGTAGAGAAGATAAGCCACAATCTCCCTTACATGAATGGTGCAAAAGAGACTATAGCTGAACTTAAAAAAAGAGGCATCACTGTAGTTTGTTTTAGTGGTGGTTTTAGAACAGCTACTAGTTATGCAAAAAACATCTTGGGCTATGATGCAGATTTTTCAAATGTACTGCATGAAAAAGATGGAAAACTAACTGGCCTTGTGGGTGGCGATATGATGTTTAACT
>JAFGVR010000238.1 GCA_016937915.1 Campylobacterales bacterium
AAGGAGTAAAACTGTTACCACTGGTATCGTAAAGAGGTGGAATAAGAAAACTTGTTTTACTGGTCTTGAAAAAAGGGTGCATTATACGCTGATGCAAAAGCCGTTTTTATTTTTCAAGATGGCAAGGGTTAGTTTTGAGATGTTTAAAACACCTCTTGCCCCCACTTTTTTGTAGTAACACTCACCCTCTGCTATGGGGATAGTAAAACTTTTTATCAGCTCATTTTTCATATCTAAAGATTTGTAGCCTTTGAAAAAATCTTTCAGATACAAAGTTCTCTCACCATCCACACCAATAAGTGTCACTTTTGCATCTAAAACCAAAAGTGCTGGAGCTATATCAGATGCAGGAGATGCGTTTGCTATGTTTCCACCTATGGTAGCTATGTTTCTTATCTGATGCGATGCAAAACTCCTTGATGCCATCACAAGAAGTTTGAGATGCTCTTTTAGATACTCATTTTCTAAGATAGTGTTTATCGTACTGAGAGCCCCTATCTCTATAAACTCACCTTCGTTTTTTATGTAGTCAAGCTCCACAAGATGGCTTATATCTACGATGCCATCAAGCTTATCTATCTTCAAAACTGCATCGCTGCCACCACATAAAATCTCAAATAATGGATGCTCATTAACCAAAAAAACCGCATCTTCTAAACTCTCTGCCCTTAGGTAAATCATCTCATACTCTTTAAAATAGCTTCTACTATCTTTTGATACCCTGTGCATCTGCATAAGTTTCCATCAAGAGCCTCTTTTAAACTCTCTTCATCTTTTGCACCGTTTTGGAGGATATAGTCATAACCTCTCATCACAAAACCGCTAGTGCAAAATCCACACTGCACCGCTCCACACTCTTCAAAATTCTCCCTTATAAGAGCTGTTTGTTCTAGCAACCCCTCAAGTGTTACTATCTTTGAGCCTTGCATCTGTGGAGCTAACAAAAGACACGAGTTTACAAGTTTGGAGTTGAAAAACACACTACAAGCTCCACACTCCCCCTCACCGCATCCCTTCTTTGGCGAAGTTAGTCCAAGTGTTCTTAGAACATCAACCACCCTCTCACACTCATCAGCCTCAAAAACATACTCTTTTTGGTTTATCTCACACCTTATCTCCATCTACTCTCCAATACCTCTGGTGTTATGGGGATAGCATCAAACTCCACCCCTGTGGCGTTTAATATCGCATTTACTATCGCTGGGGCTGGTCCATCCATAGGGAGTTCACCCAAACCTTTTGCTTTTGCGTCTGTGTCTAAAAACTCCACAACCATTTTTGGAACATCAGATGCATAAGGGACTATGTAATCACTTAAACGGCTGTTTTTTACTTTGCCATCTTGGTGGATGATGTTTTCATACAACGCATACCCTATCCCCTGAGCTACACCACCCTCTATCTGCCCCTGTGCTAGTGTTGGGTTTATCACTTTTCCAGCATCGTTTATCGCATAAAAAGCACTAACACTAACAGCGTAAGTTATAGGGTCAACCTCCACTTCAGCCACATAACACCCCAAAGAGTAGCCATCATAGCCGTTGCCATAGAACTTATCTTCATCCCATTTTATGTTTGATGGTTTTTCATACTTTGAGTCAAATCTATTTTGAGTGTTTGAGTTTAGGTACTCTTTTACCTTTTGTTTGTAACTCTCCACATCAGCATATTCACCTAAAGCAACTCTTAGTTTTTGTGATGCCTGAGTTAAAAGTTCACCAACTATCATAACAGTTCTAGATGCTACAGTTGGGCCACTGTTTGCCACTTTTTTGGTATTTGGGGTGTGGTAGCGTACGAACTCTAGCGGGATGCCAAGCTCATCTGCGACTATCTGAGGAAGTACAGTCATAGCACCTTGCCCCATCTCTACACTGCTTGTCTTTATCTCAACCACACCATCATTTGATAGATCAAGCCAAACAACGGAGTTTAAAAGGCTCTCACCAATCCCCGTAAATCCCCCTCCGTGCATAAAGAGTGCCATCCCTACCCCTTTGTAAGGTTTTTTGCTCTTATATTTTTCATCAAACCTGCTAACCTCTCTAGCCCTTTGAAAAATATCTCTCACCCTTTTATGCTCATATATCTTTGCATCTGTAACACTTTTTGAAACACTAGTTGGCAAATTTACCTCTCTAGCGTCCATAGGCGATATACCTAAAAACTTCGCAATATCATCGATGTGCCTCTCTATCCCAAAGATAGCCTGAGGTGCTCCAAACCCTCTAAATGCACCGTTTGGCGGGGTGTTGGTAGCGTAAGAATTAGAAGTAACTTTGATATACCCACAATCATAAAATCCAGCACAATGCAAAACGCTTCTAGACTGAACAACTGGGGTCAAAGTACAGTACGCTCCCCCATCAAGCGATATATCTATCTCCAAAGAGTGAAGTTTTCCACTATCATCAAAACAGCTTCTATACTCCATCTGGGTAGGATGGCGTTTTGTGGTGTAAGCTATATCTTCATCTCTCTCATAAACAAGCTTTACATCCTGTTTTGATTTTTTACTTAGCAGGTAAACATAAGCCGCCATGATAGATGGATAATCTTCCTTGCCACCAAACCCACCACCTGTTGGAGCTTGTTCCACCTCTATCTTCTCATTTGTCATATGCATAAGGGCTGATTCGACATAAAACGGACACTGCATCGAACCAACTATCTTGATGCCATCTTCGCTATACCTTGCCAACATACTTTGAGGCTCTAGATATAGTTGCTCTTGATGGGGTGTAGTGTAGGTTTTTGTGATGGTATGAAGTTTGGAGCAGTCTGGTTTTACCCCTTTTTGGGTGTTGATGGTTTTATAGACAAGATTTTCTTTTTTTTTTAGCATCTTCAAGTGTTAAAACACTCTCAAACTCCTCATACTCTATGTGGATATATTTTTTCGCATCTCTTAGTGCTTTTTTTGATTTGTGAGCTATGAGTAATATAGGCTCACCGATAAACCTAACAACCCCCTCACTTAAAAAAGGTTGATCATCTGTGAGGATGATGTTTTTATTTACCCCCTCAATATCTTTGTAATCAACGATAATAAAATCTGAAAAATCAAACTCTTTTGAGTAGGTGATGCCAAGTATCTTCCCATACGCCAAACTTGAGCGGATAACCGCACCATAAAGCCCACTAAATTCCAAATCATCGGTATATCTCAAAGAGCCATCAGCCTTTGCTTTAGCATCTAACCTTTTTATAGACTTGCCGACTAAGTTTTGTTTTTTATCTGTTTTGCATCTCATGTCATATTATATGAGATGCAAACTTAATCACGCACTATTTAGATGTTAACTATACGCCATTTGATGATAAATTGTAATTGATTTATTAAACAATAGTCATCAAATAAGCATCAACCCCAACATCATAATAATCTTTTAAAGTTTTTTTGATTTTAAAACCGTATTTTTCATAAAGTTTTATGGCACTCATATTTGTGGTTTTTACCTCTAAAGAGTACCCTTTGCATCCAAACTCTTTAAACGAATACTCCAAAAGTTTACTGCCGATTTTTAGATTTTTATAGTTTTTATCTACGCAGATGGAGTAGAGTCTCATGTAATCTTTTCTCTCCAACCACAACAGATATCCAACAATTTTTCTATCCTCTTTGAAGATAAAAAGGTTGTTGTTTTTGATGTGGTAGTAAAAAGATTTTAGTTTGAGTGGAGAGTCTTCAGAAGCAAAAGAGGAGTTTTCCAACTCCAAAAGCTCTTTTGCATCGCTTGGTTTTGCTTTTGTTATCACTGTTTTTGATAGATTGTATATTTTGGTATAAGTTTGTTTGGACGATAAGACATCTTCACTTTTTTAAGGTTCTCAAAACCCATATCATCACCAACATTTATAAACTCAGAGTTATATAACTCTTTTAGGTGCTTTGTAAACTCTCTAAATATAAACTGAGCACATCCAAGTATCTCAAAATCTGTTTTTTCTATGATGATGCTAGATGTTGTCTCATTTATCTTCTCACCAACAGTAAACCCTTTTAACTCATCGTTTATAAAGATCACCATACCAACTATATTTAATTTATCATAGTCGTTTAGAAGTCTCTTGATAGCAAATCTCTCAAAATAGATCCCATCTAAGAAGATCTCAACCTCCTCTTTTGGCATATATATAGTTCTATCTTTTACCCATTTGTTAAAAAGGTTGATTATGTCGTTTTTATGAATGTTTATATCCAAAACCTCAACTCTAAAATCTGGATAAGCTTTTTTAAACTTATTTATCTCGTTTCTTTTTACTTTATACGAGTCACCTTTTAGATCAATCAGAGAATCAACTTTATAGATATAATCAACAAGTTTTTTCTCAATAAGAAAATCTTGAAGCATCTCATATATCATAGTCCCCTCTTCAAGGTAGTCAACAAACCCCTCTAACAAGTTCTCATGAACATACTCTATCTTTGAGTATTGTCTACTTGAGTTATGAGTGTTCATAATCTCAAAACATTTTATCATCGCTTCATATGTGTTCTCTTGTTTTCCAAGTGGTGGAAGTAGCATGGAAAGTTCACCTGATGAGAGTACAAAAAGACAAAAAGTGTTATTAACAACAGTATAAAATCCACTGGCGTTTGATAGCCAGATATAGTTGTTAGCAAAAGTGTAATCACTTATATCTACATTGATAACTTCAAGGTAGTTATCCATAACTTTTTTTGCACTCAAATCAAAGTGTTTTAATGTGTATTTTCCAATACTAAGTGTTGACATCGCATCTCCGTATGACCCTATCTCAGGCCTTAATGATTTTGCGAATTGTACAACTTTTTTTTGATTTTGCAAGTGTAATTTTTAGGAAATGTAAAAAAATGGGAAATGTAAAAAATAAGAAACAGATTGTTACTAAATTCGTAACAATCTGTTTTAAAAGAATGATTAAAATCTATTCATCATCTTTAACAAAAGTGATTTTTTGGTTTTTATATATACCAGTACCAACTGGGATAGTACGACCAATGATAACATTCTCTTTTAAGTTACTTAAATCATCAACTTTAGCTGATACTGCAGCCTCAGTCAATACTTTAGTAGTATCTTGGAACGATGCAGCTGATATGATAGAATCAGCACTAACAGCTGCACGAGTAATACCAACCAAGAATGGTTCAGCAATAGCTGGACGACCACCAAGACGAACTATCTTCTCATTTTCACGAGCGAATTTGCTTTTTGAAACAAGGTCACCTTCGATAAACTTAGTATCACCAGATTTGATGATTCTTATTTGACGAAGCATCTGAGTAAATATAACCTCAATATGTTTATCAGCGATATTAACCCCTTGAGAGCGGTAAACTTGCTGAACTTCAGATACTAGGTAGTTATAAAGTGATTTAACACCCATAATACGAAGTATCTCATGAGATGATAATATACCAGTAGTTAGTCTCTCACCCGCATGAACAAAGTCACCTGCATTTACAACTGCAGAGTGTGATTTATCAACGAAGTACTCTTTGATGATACCTTGATCTGAACTAACGATAATTCTAACTTTACCACGAAGCGGTTTACCAAAACTAACTACACCATCAATCTCTGATAACAAAGCAGTAGCTTTTGGACGACGACCCTCAAAAAGTTCAGATACACGAGGAAGACCCCCTGTAATATCGCTTGATTTTTGAAGTGCTTTTGGTGTTTTAGCGATAATATCTGCAACTCTAACAGTAGCACCATTTTGAACATAAATAGAAGATTTTGGCTGAATTTGATATCTTATCAATTCACCATCTTCTGTTGCTAAAACGATAGTTGGTTTGTACTCACTTGAGATATGGTCATTTATCATCAAACGAGTTTTACCAGTAAGCTCATCAACTTGTTCACTAACAGTAGTTCCAGGAATAATATCTTCAAACTGAACTGTACCATTTGCTTCAGAGATAATAGGATTTGAATATGGATCCCACTCAGCTATAACAGTTGACTCATCAGTTGATGGTTTAGCTATAAGTGTAGTTGATTCAACAACAGAATCATCACCTACAACTATCACAGAACCACGAGCTATATAGTGACGAACAGCTTCACGGTTATTTGCATCAACTACAGTTGCAAAAAGACCTTTCTCTTTTACTTCATAACCCTCTTTAACATCTTCAAATCTCTCTAAATAATCACCTTTTAATAAGAAGTACTTAACAGTACCCTCCTCTTTAGCAGTTATTTTTTGAGTAACAGGATCACCATTTCCAACTATAAGCTCAGATGCGTAAGGGATTCTAGAAGGTACATTCCAATCATCTTTAATAGTTTCAACTATAGATTCACCAGCTTCAACTACACTTCCACTTTCATGTGGGAAATAATATTTACCCTCTATCTGTCCACTTACACCAGCAAGTTCATTTGGTTTTGCAACCTCATGTTTACGAAGAGCGTAACGAACTGTTTCAGCATCACTTTTTATAGTAATTAAAACTTCATCATGGATAGTTTGAATATCAAGCTTACCTTTAAATGGAGCTTTAATTTTTGGCTCAACCAATAATACAGCAGCATTTCTTCTATTTGCTACTATATTTTTACCCTCTTTATTTTTATAAGTTTTAAGGTTATAGTAACGGATGAAACCCTCTTTTTTAGCTACGACTTGTCTCTCTTGAGCTGATGAACTTGCAGTTCCCCCAACGTGGAAAGTACGAAGTGTAAGCTGAGTACCAGGCTCACCAATAGATTGAGCTGCAGTGATACCAACTGCCTCACCTTTACGAACCAAGTGACCAGTACCAAGGTTAACACCATAACAAAGTGCACAGATACCATCTTCACTTTTACAAGTTGTAGGGGTTCTGATGTGAGCTGTTTTGATTCCAGCTTCTGCTATAGTTTTAGCACTAACTTCATCTATAAGTGTACCCTCAGCAAAAAGGATCTCATTTGAGATTGGATCTATAATATCATCAGCTAAAACACGACCATTAAGTCTATCTTCTAAAGACTCAATTAGAGTGTTTTGATCAGATATATCAGAAATCTCAATCCCTTCGTGAGTATGACAATCATGTTCAACGATCTTAACATTTTGTGCAACATCAACAAGTTTTCTTGTCAAATATCCAGCATTCGCTGTTTTAAGAGCTGTATCGGCAAGACCTTTTCTAGCACCGTGAGTTGAAATGAAATACTCGATTACATTTAGACCCTCTTTAAAGTTAGAGATAATCGGAGTTTCAATAATATCACCACTTGGTTTTGCCATAAGACCCCTCATACCAGCAAGCTGACGGATCTGAGCAGCAGAACCCCTAGCTCCAGAATCTGCCATCATGTGAATAGAGTTAAAACCATCTTTATCAGTTTCAACCAGCTTCATCATCTGAGCCGCTAGAGTGTTATTTGTATCTGTCCAAACATCGATAATTTTATTGTATCTCTCTTGTTCAGTTAAAAGACCAGCATCGTATTGTTTTTGAATCTCAATAACTCTGTTTTTACTCTCAGTTACTTTAGCTTCTTTTGTATCTGGTATTCTAATATCATCAGCTGAAATAGATACACCAGCTTCAGTAGCGTGTTTAAAACCTAAATTTTTTAGACGATCAAGGAATCCTGCAGTTACACCAATACCACCATGTTTTTGAACATAATCAACTAATTCACCAATAGCTTTTTTCTTCATAACTTTATTCCAATACTCTGATGGAACAAAATCTGGTAACACTGCTTTTATAAGCATTCTTCCAGCTGTAGTATGGATAATTCTTCCATTATCACGAGTACGAATTTTTGCATGAATATCTAAAGCACCATTCTCCATAGCGATATTTATCTCATCTACATTTGCAAATAGTTTATTTGAACCAGTCACACCATTTTTCTCTAATGAGATATAGTATATACCAAGAACCATATCCTGTGAAGGTGTAGCAATCGCTTTACCAGATGCTGGTAAAAGGATGTTCATAGAAGCAAGCATTAAAACTTTTGCTTCAGCAATAGCAGCTGAACTTAAAGGTACATGCACAGCCATCTGGTCACCATCGAAGTCTGCATTAAATGCCGAACAAACAAGTGGGTGAAGCTGAATTGCTTTACCATCTATAAGTTTTGGATGGAATGCTTGAATAGATAATTTATGAAGTGTTGGTGCACGGTTAAGCATAATTGGATAACCATCAACAATCTCTGCTAAACATTCCCAAACTTCGTTTGTTTTATCCTCTATCATCTTTTTAGCAGCTTTTACAGTTGTTGCATAACCTTTTTCTTCAAGTTTTGCAATCAAATGCGGTTTGAAAAGCTCTAA
>JAFGVR010000239.1 GCA_016937915.1 Campylobacterales bacterium
GCAAGGTATGGTTACTCGTCACATGTTTATAGCTGGAACAGATGCTACAAAAGTAGCTGCAACATACAACTTTAAAGATATAGGTGTAAACGCTACAGTTTATTATGCTCAGTTTGATATGGATGCAAATTCCGCTTTAGGTGATATTACAACTAAAGAGAGTGGATTTGATGTTAAATATTATCCATCAGCAGTTAAAAACTTAGAGCTTCGTCTTCGCGGTAATTTTCCAACAGATTTTACAAATGGTAGAGATTGGGATGAATACAGATTTATAGCTAGCTATAAATTTTAAAAAAAGGAACTAAAGTGGATAAGAAAACGATTGAAAAAATCAAAGCAAATCCAGATTATCAAAAACTCGTAAAAGAGAGAACCGCTTTTTCTATAAAGCTTAGTATCGCTATGTTGATTGCTTATTTTGCATTTATACTTACTATAGCTTTTGATCCAGCACTTCTTGGAACTCCTATGAGTGATGGTGGAGTTACATCTGTTGGCATCCCTATAGGTATAGTGATAATTATTTTTGCTTTTGTATTAACTGGTATATATACAAAAAGAGCAAACAGTGAGTTTGATGACTTAAGCAATGCTGTTAAAAAAGCGGTAGGGGAAGAGTAATGAATAGAGCTTTTTTATTTTTAATATTAGGTAGCATCGCAGTTTTTGCTAGTGGAGCTATAGAGGGTGAGATAGCTAAGCAAGAGCTAAATGTTTCGGCTATAGTTATGTTTTTACTATTTGTTGGTGGAACACTTGGCATCACTTACTGGGCTGCAAAGCGTACAAAAAGTGCAAAAGATTTCTACACAGCAGGTGGAGGCATCACAGGTTTTCAAAATGGTATGGCCATAGCAGGTGACTTCATGTCAGCTGCATCGTTTTTAGGAATTTCTGGTCTTGTTTATCTAAAAGGTTATGATGGATTAATTTATTCTATCGGTTTTTTAGTTGGTTGGCCTATTATCCTTTTCTTAATTGCTGAGCCACTTAGAAACTTAGGTAAATACACTTTTGCAGATGTTGCATCGTATAGACTTCGTCAAACTCCTATAAGAACTTTGGCGGCGTTTGGTTCTATTGCTACTGTTATCCTTTATCTAATTGCACAAATGGTTGGTTCTGGTAAACTTATCCAACTTCTTTTTGGACTTGATTATGAGATAGCAGTTATTTTAGTTGGTGTACTTATGGTTTTATATGTAACATTTGGTGGTATGCTTGCTACTACTTGGGTTCAAATCATTAAGGCATTTTTATTACTTTCAGGTGCTACATTTATGTCTATAGCTGTTATGGCACATTACGATTTCTCTTTTGAGTCTTTATTCTCTACTGCAGTTGAGATGAAAAGTGTGGAGATTATGAGCCCAGGTGGATTGGTATCTGACCCAATTTCAGCTATCTCACTTGCAGTTGCACTTATGTTTGGTACGGCAGGTCTGCCACATATCCTTATGAGGTTTTTTACAGTTGCAGATGCAAAAGAGGCTCGTAAGTCTGTTTTTTATGCTACTGGTTTTATAGGGTATTTTTATATCTTAACTTTTATCATCGGTTTTGGTGCTATCGTTATGGTTTACACAAATCCAGCTTATCTAGATGTTGCTAAACAAGCAGTTGAGGGTGGTAGCCCGATTTTAGGTGGTAATAACATGGCAGCAATTCACTTAAGTCACGCTGTTGGTGGAGACTTTTTCTTAGGATTTATCTCAGCTGTTGCATTTGCTACTATACTTGCTGTTGTTTCAGGTCTTACACTTGCTGGTGCATCTGCGATTTCACATGACTTGTATGCATCTGTATTTCAAAAAGGTAATGTTGACCCTATAAAAGAGATGAAAGTATCTAAAATGGCTACTGTTGTTTTAGGGATTGTAGCTATCATTATGGGTATCGCATTTGAGAAACAAAACATCGCATTTGTGGTTGGTCTAGCGTTTGCTATTGCGGCATCTGCAAACTTTCCAATTTTAATGCTTAGTATGTATTGGAAAAAATTAACTACTCGTGGAGCTGTGATTGGTGGAAGTTTAGGTCTAGCTACTGCGGTGCTTTTAGTAATTTTAGGTCCGATAGTTTGGGTTCAGATACTTGGAAATGCAGAAGCGATATTTCCTTACAAATACCCAGCTCTATTTTCTGTAACTGTAGCGTTTGTAGCTATATGGTTCTTCTCTATCACAGATAATAGTCAAGGTGCAAAAGATGAGCAAGAGATGTTTGAAGCTCAATACATAAGAGCTCAAACAGGTATCGGTGCTGAAGGTGCTAGTGAGCATTAAACTATGAGTATCTTAGATCAAAGAAAACTTATAGAATCTATCCACCCTTTTGATCTTTTAGATGATAAGGATCTAGATGCCCTAATGGGCAAGATAGATATAGCGTACTACACAAAAGGTACGCTCCTTATCTCAAAAGATTTGCCATCTATAGCTTTTTATATCATCATAAAAGGCTCAGTTGGTGAGTACAAAGATGATGAGGTTCAAAATATCTACTCATCTGGTGATAGTTTTGATGCAGATGCTTTGATATACTCTAAAACAGATTCAAGATTTGTAGTAGATGAGGAGCTTATCTGCTATGAGATAAAAAAAGATGATTTTTTACTCCTTATGC
>JAFGVR010000240.1 GCA_016937915.1 Campylobacterales bacterium
AAATATTCACGTGCGAACTTCTCTGACCTTTTAGCACAAACAAGGGCTATTGCAACAGCACCTCAAGGCTCACTTGGTGGTAAAAATCCTGTTCAAGTGGGTCTTGGTTCAACTATTAATTCAATGACTCGTATATTTTCTCAAGGTTCAGTTCAAAATTCAGATAAAAATACAGATATGGCGATTCAAGGGGATGGCTTTTTTATAGTTACTCCAGATGGTGGAAATACTTATAAATATACCCGTTCTGGAGATTTTAAATTTGATGCAGCTGGAAATTTCGTTGATAATAACGGTTTTATAGCAAGAGGTTGGATGAGAGATGAAGAGACTGGAAAAGTAGATACTAACAATCCTATACAAAATATAAATATACCACCAGGATTAACTACACCTGCGAATGCTACTAGTGAGATAGTTTTAAAAGCAAACTTAAATTCTGGTGCATTAATTGAAAGTTTTTCACCATCATTTAGTGTAGCTAGTACTCCACCACCATCAAATGGGGTAGTTTCACCTGCACCATTTGCAAAAGATTCAAATGGAAATACAGTTGAATCAGGTGATATGGGAGTGATGTTTAATGATTCTGGTGAAGCGTTAGGACTTGTGGATGGTCAAGGTGTTTGGATCTCATTTAAAGCTTCTACAGTTGGTCCTAGTGTGGCTGTTGGTACAGTAGCTGCAGATACTAATGGTTATATTGAATTTCAACTTGATGATGGTTCTAAAGAGAAAGTATCTTATACACTAAAAGCTGGTAATACAGCTGAGCAAAATGCGGCAATAATAGCGGATGCAATAGATGATAAACAATCTATCATTGGTGTTACTGCTACATACGATACTAATGGTCAAATCACTTTAACAAATGATAATAGTAGTACATCTGCTGCACATAATATAAAAATAAC
Source organism: Campylobacterales bacterium (assembly GCA_016937915.1). Classification (GTDB taxonomy): domain Bacteria; phylum Campylobacterota; class Campylobacteria; order Campylobacterales; family Sulfurimonadaceae; genus Sulfurimonas. The sequence goes on from JAFGVR010000240.1 coordinate 915, forward strand.
AGATGAATCAAATTCTGGATTTAGTATAAGTACTGGTGCTGCTAACGATCCTGGTGCTGATAAAACAGCGTTTAAATATGTATACGGAAATTCGGGTGATACTCCAGGGTTTGATAAAGGGTTTACAACAATTGCCGAACTTAGAGAAGCTATGGAAAAAGAGGCTAGACATGTAGGTGATAATGATGGTGCGGCTGGTGCTGGTGATGGTACTGCTGATGAGAGCAATATCACTATAAGTATAAATGAAAGAGGTCAGTTTGTTATAACCAATCCAGGTGCGTCAGATGATGGCGATTATGCGATGGATATTAAAGTAACTGGGATTAGTTCTAACACAGTTTCTGAGAATGAAAGATTTACTAAAGTGATGTCTTCATTAAATACTATTTTACCTATTGGTGCTGGAACAAGTTTATCTCAAAGCTTAAATGTAGCTACACATTCGAGTTCAATAGATGTATTTGACTCTTTAGGTTCTAAACATACATTAAGAACAGAGTTTAGAAAAGTGGATGTTGATAAATGGGATATTACAGTTACAAGTCCAAGTGGTACAATGTTAAATGCTGGTTATACTGTTACAAATGCTGATGGTACTACTAAAACTATAGATAATGAAGCTAGGGGTTATATAACTTTTAATGAAGATGGTTCTTTAAAAAATTTAACAATACCAAGTGTATCTTTTACAGCAAATAATGGTTCAGCTCCAAATCAGCCAATATCATTATCACTAGGTAGTACAGATTCATTTGATGGTATGACAAGTTTTGATAACCCTTCTAGTACATCAGGAATAAGTCAAGATGGTTATACTGGTGGTGATTTGGTTGGTATAAGAATTGATCAAAGTGGTACACTTATTGGTTCATTTAGTAATGGTCGTTCAATGGGTCTAGCTCAAGTTGCTATGGCAAAATTTACCAACAATGAAGGTCTTTCAACTGAAGGTGGAAATATATTTGTCCAAACAGCAAACTCAGGCGAACCAATCATCGGTACTGCTGCAACTAGTGGTCGTGGATTTATCCAAAGTTCAGCGTTAGAAGCGTCAAATGTTGACTTATCTCGTGCACTTACTCAGCTTATTATCGTTCAGCGTGGTTATCAAGCAAATGGTAAAACTATCACTACATCGGATCAGATGCTACAAACACTTATAGGTCTTAAAAACTAATTTTTCCAAAGCAAGAGGCTTTGGAAAAATCTTATAAATCCATTAGGCAAATGTGTCTAGTATATACTCGTCCTTATCTTCGTTTTCAACATTTTCTTTAGTCTCTGAATTTTTTGTACTATCTTCTTTACCTTTTTCATTCTGAGCATCCATCATAATAGATCTTGCACTCGCAGCTACTGATAAATCTTGAGAACTCGGATCTGCTGGTGCTAGTGCTAAAGCTATCACTTGTTGTGCAGAAGCTATCATCTCTTCAGGTGTTGAGCCATTTGGCATAGATATAGAAACTTCACCACCTATGGCATACATTTTTCCATCTGAACCTTGTTGGTATGTAAAGCTAGCTCCTCCAGTCATCCCACCACCAGCTGCTTGATGTGCTGCTTCGTGAGTTTTTACTTCAGCATCCCTTGCTTGAAGTTTAGCAACTTCAAGTTTCTCCTCTTGGCTGAGTTCATTTGGATTTGATTTTTTATCCACATCAGAACCTACATTTTCAGTTTCTTTCTCATCAACAACAGAACCCTTGTGAGACTGTATGTAACTGTTACTAGATGTAAATAAAGAGTTATTTGATACATTCATAATTTAGATTATACAACTGTAATTTTAATAGATAGTTTAAAATATTGAGAGTTATTACAGAACTTCTAAATCAAAATTTAAAATAAAACTTAAGAAATAAGTTGTATTTAATTAAGATTTCAGTATAATTCCGCGTTTATAATTCTCATAATTTGAGGGTTAGATTCTACTGGAAAATTTTAAGTAAAAGGAATTGTATGCCTACAATCAATCAACTGATTCGTAAAGAGCGTAAAAAAGTTGTTAAAAAATCAAAATCAGCTGCTCTTTTATCATGTCCACAGCGTCGTGGTGTATGTACTCGTGTTTACACAACTACACCTAAAAAACCTAACTCGGCTTTAAGAAAAGTTGCTAAAGTTCGTTTAACTACTGGTTTTGAAGTTATTTCGTATATCGGTGGTGAGGGTCACAACCTTCAAGAGCACTCAATCGTACTAGTTCGTGGTGGTAGGGTAAAAGACTTACCAGGTGTTAAGTATCATATCGTTCGTGGTGCACTTGATACTGCTGGTGTTAATGATAGAAAAGTTGCTCGTTCTAAATACGGTGCTAAGAGACCTAAGGCTAAAAAATAGTCTATAAAAAACAGAAGTAAATATACTTTTGAGTAAATATTAGCTTGTGCTAATAAAATATTGAAGATAAGGAAATTTAATGAGAAGAAGAAAAGCTCCAGTTCGTGAAATTATGCCGGACCCTATTTATGGAAGCAAAGTTTTAACTAAGTTTATAAACAAGATTATGTATGATGGTAAAAAATCTACTGCAGAAAAAATCATCTACAGTGCATTAGATATCATCGGTTCTCGTGGTGAAAAAAGTGGTATAGATACTTTTAATGATGCTATCGAAAATATCAAACCAATTCTTGAAGTAAAATCTCGTCGTGTGGGTGGTGCTACTTATCAAGTTCCAGTAGAAGTACGTCCTGTGCGTCAACAGTCTTTAGCTATCCGTTGGTTAGTTGATGCTGCTCGTAAAAGAAATGAAAGAACTATGGCTGAGAGATTAGCTAATGAGTTCATGGATGCAGCTAGTGAAAAAGGTAATGCATTCAAGAAAAAAGAAGATACTTATAAAATGGCAGAAGCTAATAAAGCATTTGCTCACTATCGTTGGTAATCAAAAGCAACATTTTTTAGACAGTCTATTTTTAGACTGTCTTTTCACAAGACCTCTTTGCTAAGAGTATCTTTTATTTTTATAAAAGAGGTCTGACTCTAAAATAAAATCAATTAAGGCATTATATATGGCTAGATCACATAAATTAGAAGATGTAAGAAATATCGGTATCGCTGCACACATTGATGCAGGTAAAACTACAACAACTGAGAGAATTCTTTTCTATACAGGTGTTGAGCATAAAATCGGTGAGGTTCATGATGGTGCTGCTACTATGGACTGGATGGAGCAAGAGCAA
>JAFGVR010000241.1 GCA_016937915.1 Campylobacterales bacterium
AGCAAGAAGTTATGCAAACTATATATATGGAAGCACTACAAATGGGTCAAAACCCTCAAGAAGTTTTTGAACACTACCAAAAAGCTGGATATATCCCTGCAATCCAGATGTCAATGGTAGAAGATAAAGTTCTTAGCGGTCTTTTAAACAAAAAACTAGAGGCGTAAATTTATGAGCTATATACCTTATGTAGTAGAGAAAACTGGACGCGGTGAGCGTTCATACGATATCTATTCTCGTCTTTTAAAAGATAGGATAGTGATGCTTAGTGGTGAAGTAAATGATCAAGTAGCATCTACTATAATAGCTCAGTTTTTATTTTTAGAAGCAGAAGATCCAGAAAAAGATATCTACTTCTACATCAACTCCCCTGGTGGAGTTGTAACAGCTGGTATGGCTATATATGATACTATGAACTATATCCGTCCAAAAGTTGTAACTATCTGTATAGGGCAAGCTGCTTCGATGGGTGCATTTTTATTATCTTCTGGTGAAAAAGGGAAACGATACTGTCTTCCACACGCAAGAGTTATGATACACCAACCTTTAGGTGGAGCTCAAGGACAAGCTACTGACATTGCTATCCAAGCAAAAGAGATTTTACGCATGAAAGAGGAACTAAACTCTATACTTGCAAAAAATACTGGACAAAGTGTCGAAACAATAGAAAAAGATACAGATAGAGATAACTTTATGAGTGCATCTGAGTGTGTAAAATACGGACTCATAGATGAAGTACTAACTAAAAGTGAAATTGAACAATAAGGAAAAAGATTGGTAGATGTCAAAAAAAGAAAGCGTCGCCTTATAAATTTCGATGAAGATGCTGAATTTGGTAATGCACTTGAGACAAATGAACCTGCTAGCGATGTAGAGATCTATGCAAAAGAGGTCTTAAATACTTTAATAGCAGACAATCTACCACCAACCCCAAATAATTTCTCACTTTATTTTGATAGATTATTAGAAAATAAAAGTGAAAATTTAAGAAAACAGATATTATCTATGTTAGAACTTGAAGATAATAATGATGATGAAAATACCATCATGTTAGAACAAAGTTTAAAACAAGGTTTTGGGTCTGTTAAAGGGATATTAACTGTAACTGCCTCCTTATTTAAAAATATGAGTTTGATGAGTAAAATTTTAGAAAAAAGACGAAATGAATTACTAACAAACTCTGATTCACAAAGTGCAATAAGAACAGCAAAAGCATTAGAAAATGATGTTCTTAAATTAAATGAGATTATAAAAAAACAAAGTGCTCAAATGAAATCTCACTATGAAGATACTGCTGGTATTTTCAAAAAAGTTGAAGGTGAAACTATATTTGACAATAAATATGGTGTTTACAACAAGAGATATTTGATTGAGAAAATTTCAAAAGAGCAAAAACTTATAAAAGAGTTTAAACATAATAGTTCCCTTATTATGCTTGAACTCTCGCGTGATTTGATAGCCGATGTTCATAGTGAAAAAGCAACAATTCTTATGACAAGAACAATCGCTAGACTTCTTTTAAAAACATCTAGAAGAAGTGATATAGTAGCTCATTATGGAGATGGTGTTTTTTCTATGCTTTTAAAACATACAGATTTAGAAAATGCTATAAAAACAAGTGATAGATTGGTTGATTTAGTATCAAGTTCAAATTTCTTTTTAGCAGACAGAGAGATAAAATTAAAAGTATCTATAGGGATAACAGATGTAGATACAGATTCAACTTCTCAAGAGATAATAGTAAGTGCTTTAAATGCTATACAAAAAGCTTATGATATAGATGATGTTGATTATGCCATATCTTTAAGAAGTGATGAGATGAAAGATTTATGAGACTAAATATTGTAGAATATCCTGATAAGAGACTAAAAGAGAAATCAATTGAAGTTAAGTCTTTTGATGCAAACCTGCATGAACTTCTAGATGCCATGAATATAATGATGCTAGAATCAAATGGGATAGGCTTGGCAGCTATCCAAGTTGATTATGCCATCAGAGCTTTGATATTAAACATACCAGATGAAGATGGTGCACAACCAATAGAAAATCTTATGGAGATTATAAATCCTGTAGTTTTAAAAACCGATGGTAAAACAGTTTATCAAGAGGGGTGTCTTAGTGTTCCAAAGTTTTATGAAGATGTTGAAAGGTTTGAAACTATCTCTATAAAATATCAAAATAGATTTGGCGAAGAAAAAACTCTGGATGCTGATGGACTTTTAAGTATAGCTATTCAGCATGAGATGGATCACTTAAATGGCATCTTATTTATAGATAAGCTTTCATACTCAAGAAGAAAAAAGTTTGAAAAAGAGTATAAAAAACTACAAAAAGAAAAAAAGAAAGGTGGTAACTAAAATGGATATCAAAAAAATTTATATGGACGCAAATGCACTTTTAGAGGGGCATTTTAAACTAAGCAGTGGAAACCATTCACAATTTTACTTACAATCTGCAAAAGTTCTAGAAGACCCAAAAACTGCAAAACTTTTAGCAGATGCTTTAGCTAAACAGATAAAAGAGAGTGGATTAGAGATAGATACTGTTTGTGCTCCAGCTCTTGGTGGTTTAATAGCTGGATTTGCTTTAGCTCAAGCTCTTGATGTTCGCTATATTTTTGCTGAGAGGGTAAATGGCGAGATGAGTATCCGCCGTGGCTTTGAAGTGAAAAAAGGTGAAAAAGTTTTAATGTGTGAAGATATCATCACAACTGGTGGAAGTGCTATGGAAGCAGCAGCTGTTGTAAAAGAGCTTGGTGGTGAGATAGTTGGTGTTGCAGCTTTAGCAAATCGTGGTTTTTGCAGACGAGAACATAGCGATGTTGAAACAAAACCAAACTGTAAACTTCCACAAGATATCCCATTTTTTGCGTTAGCTGATTTTACATTTGAGATGTACTCTCCAGATGCTTGTCCACTTTGTAAAGATGGTGGTGAAGCCATAAAACCAGGTTCAAGAGGGAATTAATCCCCTCTTTATAACCATTATTCCTCATAGATTTCTCCTATTAATCATAAAAAAATATAATTTTTTATAATATACAACAATACTTCTCATAAATAAAATAAATCAAGGCTAAACAATGAACCTATACATAGACGGCGATGCATTTCCAAATCTCTTAAAACCGATAGTTCTTCGCTCAATCGAGAGGCTTGGGATAGAGACTTTTGTGGTGGCAAATAAGAAGATAGATATAGGAAAATCAAAACATATAACATACATGGTAGTAGATGCTGGTGCTGATGAGGCTGACCACAAGATAGTGGAGATGCTTTGTGAGGGTGATTTGGTGATAACTGCTGATATCCCCCTAGCAGATAGAGCCATAACTAAAAACGCCCATGCGATAGACCATCGTGGGGAGCTTTACAGTGTTGATAATATCAAACAATACCTTGCTATGAGAGATTTGATGGAGAAGATAAGGGAGAGTGGAGAGATGACAAAAGGACCAAAACCGTTTTCTCAGCGTGATGCTCATCAGTTTGCAAACCAGTTAAATGCTTTTTTGGCTAAACACTTTAGATGATGAAAAAAGTTTGGTCAATCTCTACAACTGTTAGAAACCCTGAGAGGCTTAGGAGTTTTCTCATAACTCTAAAAGAGATAGAGGGTTGTTTGTGGGATAAAAAAACTCAGATAGATTTTCAGATAAGGCTTATCAAAAATAGATTTTACGGTTTTAACAACACCCAGTTTTATACAGGTTTGAGCCAAACACAAATAGAGCTTTTAGATGATGTAAACAGAGATATATTTTATGAAGATGCAAAAGAGATTTTGGAGCAAAAAAACTATGTAGATGCAGATATGAGGGGTAGAAACTCTTATAAACCGCTAGAGAAGATGGGACTTGCATCTATAGTTGATAAAAAAGTGAAAATCACCTCTCTTGGTGAGTATCTTTTAAGTGATGATTACGATTTCGGGGAGCTTTTTTTTAGAAGCTTTATAAAGTGGCAGTATCCAAATCCGCTAGATAGGGATTTTAGAGATAAAGATATCTACGATGTGAAACCTTTTATCATAACGCTACATCTCATAAACGAAGTAAATGAGCTTTGCAAAGATAGAGGTTTAAACCCTGTTGGCATCTCAAAGTTAGAGTTTGAGATATTTGGGCAGACTTTGTTGAATTTTAGAGACTTAAGAGATCAAGCAGAGAAAGTTTTGGAGTTTAGGCAGAGGCTAAGGGAGATAAAAAATCACAAAGATAAAAAAGAGTTTACCCAAAATTATATAGACCATTTTTTGGGAGATTTTGTAAATATTGACCATAATAACCTAAGTGATTATGCCGATAACACCATACGATATTTTAGACTTACAAGGCTGATATATATAAGAGGTGGCGGTTTTTACATAGATCTAGAGCCAAGAAGGGGTGTTGAGATAGATGCACTTTTGGCTAAATATAATGGGGGAAGTGAAAGTTTTACTAAAAGTGAATACCAAAAATATATATCTGATATAAATGAGCCAAAACTTCCGTGGGAGAGCCAAAAGATAAAAGATGCACTTTTAGAAGATGTAGCTTCCATAGAATCTTTGGTTGGTGTTTTAGAAGATAAAAGTGATATGGGGATAGCAGAACTTAGAGAGTACAGAAAAAAACTCCAAAACCTAAAGATAAAGCAAGAACTACAAGATATAGATAAAATAGATGAAACGATAGATGCTTTAAAAAACATAAGAGTTCAAGAGTTAAAACCTAGCATCGCACTTGAGAAATATGTGACTATGGCGTTAAATATCATAAACGATTCTATAGAGATAAAACCAAACTCCCTTTTGGGTGATGATAATGAGTTTATATTTACAGCACCTGCAAATAAGCCAGATATTGAGTGTTTTTATGAAAGTTTTAATAGCATCTGCGAAGTAACTATGTTAAATGGTCGTGACCAGTGGCACAACGAAGGACAGAGTGTGATGCGACATTTTAGAGATTTTGAAAATATCTCAGATAAAGAGCAAAACTACTGCATCTTTGTAGCACCAAAGATGCATCGTGACACTATCAACACTTTTTGGTTTTCGATAAAATACGAATACGAAGGCAAAAAACAAAAGATAATCCCCTTTACTATAGGGCAGATTATAGAGATACTTGAGATGATAAAAAATTTAAAACAAAACAATAAAATATTTTCACATCTAAGTTTTCAAAAGTTATTGGATTGTGTTATTTCTTTAAAAGATGAAGTAAATAATTCTGATGAGTTTTTAAGGGCTATACCAAATAAGATAGCGGAATTTGAAAGGTTAAACAAATGACAAAACTACCTTATGGACTAAGTGATTTTAAAAGGGTAAATCAAGAGGGCTATTTTTATGTAGATAAAACGAACTTTATAAAAGATATAGAGTGTGATGCTGATTTTTTATTTTTCTTACGCCCTAGAAGATTTGGTAAAAGTTTGACTATCTCTATGCTTGAAGCCTACTACGATAGGTATTATGAAAAAGATTTTCAAGATATTTTTAAAAATACTTATATACTAAATAATCCAACACCTCTTAAGAGTAGTTTTTGTGTTTTGAGATTTGATTTTAGTGCGGTTGATATAACTGACTATGAGAGTAGTTTTAGAAATCATATATCATCTAAAATAGATTGGTTTTGTAGAAAATACAATATCCCAATGATAGATATATCAAACTCTATAGATAAGCTAGAAGCACTTTTTAGTTATTGTTTGGAGTATAACTTACCTATATATATCCTCATAGATGAGTACGATAACTTTGTAACAAAACTTTTAGTGAGTGATATAGAGTTGTATAAAAATTTGGTGACTGCAAAAAGTGCCATATATAAAGAGTTTTTTACGATGCTAAAATATGGAACCACATCAGCTATAAAAAAGATGTTTTTCACAGGGGTAAGCCCTTTAGCACTTTATGATGTGACAAGTGGAAGCAACATAGGTAAAAATATATCTCTAGATGCGACATTTAACGATATGGTTGGCATCACCAAAGATGAGCTAAAAGAGATGATAAAGTTTTACAACCTTGAATCAAAACAAGATAGCATCATTAAAAGATGCGATGAGTGGTATAACAGCTATAGATTTAATGAAAATACAAACCATACTATCTATAACAGCGATATGATTTTGTACTACTTTGATAGCATCATCAGACACGATATGGAACCAAGAGACTTAATAGATGTAAATGTAAGAACAGACTACTCAAAACTAAAGTACCTTGTATATACAAATAAAAAACTAAACGGCAACTTTGAGATGCTAAATAATCTCATCTTAGGAAAAGATGTAGTAACTACAAATATAAAAGATAATTTCTCAGCTTTTGAGTTAT
>JAFGVR010000242.1 GCA_016937915.1 Campylobacterales bacterium
AGTTTGTGAACTTTTTGCCAAAACTCTTGCATCGTTAAAAACTAAAATCTCATCTGCATCTGATAAAAATGATGAGTTATCCATAGAGATGCGACCAACTAATTTATCGCCTTTTGGTGTGGTGTAGTTATCTGAAGAGATGCGTAAAAAACCATCTCCATAACCAAAATCATAATTGCTTATGGTTGCATCTTCTTTTAGTGTATGGGTTCCCCCATATCCAACTTTAGACCCTTTTTTTAAAACCCTTTGGGAGTTTTTTTGAGCGTAAAGTGATAAAACTGGTTTTAACTCATCTTCCCCATTTAACCCCAAACTCTCCATGCATCCATAAGCTGCGATGCCAACTCTAGCCATATCTTCGCTAAAAGATTCAGTTCTAAAAAGTGATGCTGAGTTTGCAGAGTGAAATCTAAGCCCCATATCTTTACAGATCTCTTTTACTTTTTTGAAGTTCTCATTTTGCCAAAACCACTCACTCGATAGCTCATCTGCACTTCTGTGATGGGTAAATACCGCTTCTAAGATAAGCCCTGCATCTTTTATGGCAACAATTGCTTCTAAAACCTCGTCCATAGCTACACCGTTTCTATGCATCCCAGTGTCCACTTTTAGCTCAACCTTGCATCCATTTGGAAACTTTTTGATAGCTGCTATATCGTTTATGGTGTATCTCATTTTATCGTTTTGGTGTTTTGGAAAGTCAGACAAAACAAGTATATAATCAAAATAATCCTGAACCATATCAGCTTCCACTTGGCATCTAACAACTGCTTTTGTTATGCCATACTCCCTTGCCATAGAAGAGACCTCTAAGATCCCATGACCATAGGCGTTATCTTTTAAAACTAAAGCTATCTTATCTTTTGATTTTGTCTGTTTTGAGATGATGTTTAGGTTGTTAAAAAAATTGTTTTTATTTAGAGTTATGTAAGCCACGATAAAGTTCCAGTAAAGTTATTGGCGGAAGTATATCAAAACTTTACAGATAGATAATAACTTATATCAAAGCTGTTATCATCCATCAGATAGTTGTTTTTGTTATAAACTATAAACGATGGTTTTGTGGTTGTTTCATACTCACTCCCAACCAGCCAATCGTGATAAACCCAGTTGATAAATCTAAAAAGATCCTCACCACTCCCCTTTAGATCAAACTTCGCATATACACCATCGGATATATTAAATTTTGGAACCCTTTTACTTAATATCTCCTGTGCTTCATTGGTGATAAGACATGCTATGTATTGACAATCATTTAATGGGGTGATAGTTGGATTATCATGCAAAAGTGCTACCATCTTGTAATTTTTTATGTCGTTATTTAATATGAGTGTATAGAGTTTTTGCCAAGTCTCTTTTACATTTTTTATATACCCATTGTTTCTGATATAGTAACTTTTTTGTGTCTCCATATTTACTATGCTAACATTTAGTTTTGAAAAATCTATCTGCGATTTTATAGAGATGTTTGAAGCTTTTAGTATCGAATTTGAGTACTCTATGTATCCCCCATTTCGCCACTCTTTTGGAGCTATATCAAACTTTGTCCTAAAAGCTTTTATAAACGATGAGTGGGAGGAGTAGCCACACAAAGATGCTATCTCTGAGATGGTTGAATACTTATTAGTCAAAAGGAGAGTTGCCGCTTTTTGAAGTCTAATCGATTTGATGCTCTCATATATATTTCTACCAAATATAGTTTTAAAAACTTTGTGCATATAAAACTTACTGATGCCAAGCTCATAACTAAGCTCATCCATATCTATATTTATATCTATATGGGTGTAGATGTAGTACATGATGGAGTTTGCTATTTTGTTGTGTTTTAGGAGTGTCTCTTTATTCATGAGAGATTGTACCAAAATGGAGTATAAAAATAGCAAAAATAGACAATTTTATAACTATTTTTAAACAAATAAACTCACAAAATAGATAAAGAAAATATGTGTACTAATCTATTAAAATTTCACCACTAATTTTAAAAATGAGATTCAAAGATGAAAAAAATATCAAAAATACTTATAGCTAACCGCGGAGAGATAGCTCTTAGAATCATAAGAGCTTGCAAGGAGCTTGGTATAAAATCGGTGGTTATATTTTCTGAAGCTGATGTGAATGGCGTATGGGTAACTAGAGCTGATGAGTGCTACCCTATAGTTGGAAACCCAATAGATGCATATCTAAAATATGAAAAAATCATAGCAATAGCTAAAAAAACAAAATGTGATGCCATCCACCCTGGGTATGGGTTTTTATCTGAAAACGCTGATTTTGCAAGAGCATGTGAAGAGAGTGGTCTGATTTTCATAGGTCCAAAACCTTCACACATAGAACTTTTTGGTGATAAGATAGCATCTAAAGTAGCTATGAAAAAGGTGGGAGTTCCTGTAATTGAGGGGACTGCTGAGCCAATAACTGATAGATACAAGGGTGAAAAGATAGCATCTGAGATAGGTTTTCCTGTAATCATAAAAGCGGCTTTTGGCGGAGGAGGTCGTGGTATGAGAATAGTGTATGAGGCTGAGAACTTCTCTAGTTTGTTTGATTCTGCTGTAAATGAAGCGGTAAAATATTTTGGAAAAGGGGATGTATTTATAGAAAAATATGTCCAAAACCCTAGACACATAGAGGTTCAGATAGTAGCAGACTCTCATGGCAATGTGGTACACCTTGGTGAGAGGGACTGCTCCATCCAGCGTCGTCACCAAAAAGTGATAGAGATAGCTCCATCGCCTAGACTAAACCCTGCGACTAGAGAAAAACTTTTAGATATATCTGTAGATGCTATGAAAAAACTAGGTTATGAGAGTGTTGGAACAGTTGAGTTTTTAGTAGATGAGAGTGATAATATATACTTCATAGAGATGAACACAAGGGTTCAAGTAGAACACCCAGTAACAGAGATGATAAGTGGCATCGACATAATCCAGAGGATGATAGAGATAGCTTCAGGAGATAAACTAAGATACACTCAAGAACAGATAAGTTTTAGAGGATACGCGATAGAGTTTAGGATAAACTCCGAAGATGCTCAAAAAAACTTCATGCCAACTGCTGGAGTGGTTAAAAAATACCTAACCCCAGGAGGCCCAGGGGTTAGACTTGATAAAAGCCTATATAGTGGGTATGAGCTTCCAACATGTTATGACTCGATGCTAGGCAAACTGATAGTTTACTCACTTGATTGGGATGGGGCTGTTAAAAAAGCAAAAAGAGCTTTAGATGAGTTTTATATAGAGGGGTTTGCTACAAACATACCACTTCACAGAGAGATAGTAAGAGATGGTGAGTTTAAAGATGGGAAGTTTGACACAAGCTACCTTGATGCAAATCTTCAAAAATTTAACCTCGAAGCTGAGATACACATAGCAAACGAAGAGGAGAAGATGCAAAAACTCTCAGAGATGGTTAAAAATATAAAAGAAAACAAGCTTGTGAAGTTGGAGAACTGTTTTACGCTATATTAAAAAAAAGATTGGATTATATTCAAAAATATAAATCAAAAACCACACATTACCTTCCTTATTCCCACAATCTTGTGGGAATGCGTACGAAAATAAAAAAACAAAAACTATCCATTCCCACGAAAATCGTGGGAACTAGTGAGATATATGATTGATGGTATATCTAGTCCCTCTTCCTATTGTACCCTCAACTTTTTTGATACACCCCTTTGCCAATAAATCTGAAATATCTCTTGAAGCATTAGTTTGGGCAGTATTAGCGATTTTTACATATTTAGCTTTTGTAAGATCACCTTGAAAGTTTTCACTTCCAATATCAAGGAGTCGATTGAGTACTTTTATCTGTCTTGCATTTAGTTCATCTTCCCTATGAGCGTCCCAAAACTTTGTTTTTTCTACGATGTAGTTAAGTTGCTTCTGTGCATCTAATAGTGCATGGTGCAAGGTTTTAAAAAACCACTCCATCCAGTAAGTAATATCTAGTGGTTCATCTTTAGCAAATCTTCCAGTTGTTTTATCAAGTGCTTCATAGTAACCTTTTCTATCTTCGTAGATACTCTTTGACATGGTATAGATTTTTGAAAATGAGAAGTGTTCAAACTTTGAGAGTACTCTATCTGTTAATGCTCTTGTGATTCTTCCATTTCCATCATCAAAAGGATGGATGATTACAAACCAAAGATGCGTAATAGCTGCTTTTTCTAGTGTAGTGGGAGTGTCATTGAACCATTTGATAAAACTATTCATTTCCTCTTTGAGAATATCAAAAGGCGGTGCTTCATAGTGAATCTTTTCTCTACCATAATCACCTGATACTACTTGCATAGCACCTTCACCTCTGAACTGGGCTACTTTTATTTTTGAAAAGCCACTGTAGCCTTTTTCAAACATTGCATGATGCCACCCAAAGAGTTTATCTAGAGTTAAATCTTTATCATAGTTTGAATTCGCATCGATAAGGATATCTACATAATTATCCTCTTTTTTTATAGCTTTATAGTGTTGCTGTGATTCTAAGCCCAACTTTTTCTTAATAGATGAACGAACACTTTGGCGATTGAGTATCTCACCCTCTATCTCACAACTTGCTATGATCTCTTCTTCTAAAGCCTTTGCTATTGAGTATTTTGAGCTTTCTTTATCCATCAAAAGCATAAAGGATTTTAGTTTGCCTTGCTCATAAGCGATCTCTCTTAATAGTGGTTCTAGTTTTTCTTTATCGTACTTAAAATTGGGATACTCATCGTATTCCCATATCCATTTTTGTTTTTTCATCGGTTAAGTTTATCTAAAGTGGAGTGAAAAATCAAGTTTTTCACTCCATAAAATAGTATGTAAAATATTGCATCATCAATACAAATCAGCATGACCAAAAAACACCCCATGCTCATCTGTTTTTCTCATAGATTCTAAAATCTCTTTTGCTTTTAGTTTTGTCTCTTTATCAAAATATATAAGCATATTTCTTGAAAAAACAAAATCAAACTTACCTAAGTTTTTAAAAGAGTTATCAAAGATGTTTTCAATTCTAAATGAGACAAGAGATTTTACACTCTCATTAATGATATACTTATTACCATCTTTTGTAAAATATTTATTTAAAATGCTCTGTGATAGGTTTCTTATATTTCTCTCACCATAAGTGGCGATTTTTGCTTTTTTTATCGCATCTGCGTTTATATCTATCCCAACTATACTAAACTTTTTAGACGATACACCAGCTTCAAGCAAAGCTATTGCTATGGAGTAAGGCTCTTCCCCTGTAGATGATGGTGCACATAAGATGCTAACATCAAAATCACTTTTTTTTACAAGCTCCACCAAACTCTCTATCTGCTTAAATTCTCTGTAAAAAAAAGTCTCATTGGTAGTTAAAGTATCTATAAGCTCTTGTTTTAAATTTATATTACGGTCTAGCTCATCTAAAAGCTTTACAAAAGAGCTTATCCCGTTTTGTCTGCAAAAAAAGGCAACTTTATTTTGTAAGATGCTATATTGCCTCTCATAAGTGATGATTCCTGTCTCTTTTTGAAAGTACTCAGCGACTAGTGCAACATCATCAAACTCCTCAACCTTTTGGGAGACCACTTCAACAATTTCCTCTTTTTTAC
>JAFGVR010000243.1 GCA_016937915.1 Campylobacterales bacterium
CTAGAAACTGTTACTGCTAAAAACAGTATGACACTTTCAGATGATATGAATCTCAAAGCAGGCAGTGACTTAGCGGCTGGTTCTACGATGTTAGCTGGTTCTACTATCGGTAATGCTACAAAAGTATACGGTAGTGAGTCAGGCACACAAGCGCTTAAAACTTATGCTACAAGTGATGTAAAAGCTGGTTCGACTTTAGAAAATGGCTCTATCATCGCTGAGGGTTCTACTATCGGTGGTACATTCACCATCGCTAGCGATACGACTCTTGATAGCGACATGAGCGTCAAAGCAGGCTCAAGCTTGGCAGTGAACAGTATGCTTAAAGCAGGTACTGTGGTCAATCAAGATATGACGTTGAAGACTGGTTATGCAGAAACTGCAACTTTCTCAGCGGTTGGTATTCAATCTGGTGCTACATTTGTTGTTGATGGTTTAACTGTGACTGCAGATGCTACTGGTACATATACAGCAGCTAACGTGCAAGATGCTATTCTTGGAGTAACAGTTGCTGGTTTAACAGTAACTGGGTCTTTGACAAACTATACTGCGGCTAGTGGTGCTAATACCGAGCAGTTGATATTTACGGCTACTACAGGCGGCAATAAAACAGATCTTACTGCTACCGGTTCTGGTGCAGCTGTTACTGGCATTACGGTTGTTGATGGCGCAGGTTCAAACGCTGCTATCACTACAGTTGATGTAAAAGCTGGCGATGCGTTGAGTAGTGACTTGTTTGTCAACTCTGCTACAACACTTTCTAAAGATATGATGCTCAAAGAAGATAGTATCATCAAATCAGGAAGTAGCTTGGCGGTTAATACTGAAAATGCTGGAACAGTAGGTCTAAGCAATGAAGAGTTTACTAACCTTTCAGATATCGATGTAACTACACTTGAGGGTGCTATGAAAGCTATCGACACTCTAGCAGCTGCAATCACTAACCTTGATACTATCCGTTCAGGTTTGGGTTCTGCTCAAAACCAAGTTGTAAGTACTATCAACAATATCTCTGTTACACAAGTAAACGTAAAAGCTGCTGAATCTAACATCCGTGATGTTGACTTTGCAGCTGAATCAGCTTCTTTCTCAAAATATAATATTCTTGCACAATCAGGAAGTTATGCTATGAGTCAAGCTAATGCAGTACAACAAAATGTACTTAGACTTTTACAATAGTAAAAGTTGAATAAGCTACGAATTAGCGTAGCGCATTTCTGTGAGAGTGTTTTAAGACTATTACAGTAGTTTTTTATAAAGAGAGCCTTAATGGCTCTCTTACTTTAGATACTCTTGCAGTTTATCGATAAATGTTCTTCCTATTCTTTGAAGTTGTTCTGTAAGTATCAAGTCTATATTTTTAATATGGTTTTTTGTATCCGTTAACTCTTTTGTATTGAACAAATCAAAAATATAGCTTAATATTATTTTAAAATAAAACCTATAAACTTTAGAAAGTAGATGATCTTCCCTTTTATCTTTAGTTAACTTTTCTGATAGCTTTAAGATGCTAGAAAAATATAAGTCCTCATCTTTGTAAGTATTGTTTTGATGCTTTTTAACTATAGAGAGAAGATAAGCAGCTCTTGTTATTTGATATCGAATCAAATCTTTATCAACATCTCTAAACTCACTAGAACCTATAGATAGTAAAAAATCTTTAATCTTTACATGCAACTCTTTTTTGTCTAAGTTTGGAAATAAAGTGATATCAATATCTTTGATGTTCAAAGGGGTACAACCTTCTAGTTTTGCTCCATCGCTAAGGTTATAAATATTTTGAGATGTATCTTTCATTGGGAAAAATAATTTAAAATGTTCTATGGAGGGCATATATCCAGCTAAAGTGGGGACTAATTGCCTAAAGTTTCCTTCTACGTAATGTATTCGCTCAGTCACAATATCAGTAGCGCTACTTCCTTTCATAGAGGCAAAGTGATACTCATTGTGTGTTTGAAGGGTGTTTGCATTAAGTGCCATATCGATACCTAAAAGATACATGTTTTGTACACCAAGTAAAAGCATTAGAGCGTAGGTGAATTCACCTACAGTAGGAGAAGATAAGGCATGAAAATCTTTTTTAAATCCTTCCATATTTGGGACTACAAAGATATTTTCTTTTGAGAAATAAGCAGTGACATTTTTATGAATTACTGAAGAGAATATAAACAAAGAACTTTGAAAAAATTCTTTGTTTATACCATCTACAAGTATCATAGAGTTTTCATCTTGAGGGTCTATATGTATTACAATATCAGGCTTTATGTCGTATTTGTATAGAAGCTTACATGTAGATAATGGTGATACAATGGTAAATTTGTCTTTGAGCTTTAGTATGTCGTTTATATTTTTCAATGTTGAGGGTCCAGAAAAAAGGAGTAGAAGAGGTTTTTTTGAAAAAATGGTATCGCTATATCTGCGCGAAACATTTAGATAAGTGTAGTTATATTTCATATGGTACGGAGCATTTATATAATTTAAAAGTAAATTTGCATGGGGATAGTGGATATAATCTTGATCAAATATAAAAATTTGAAATTTTTGTAACTCTTCAAAATACTCTTGAGTTAGGGTGATATGTTTCATGTAAAGATTGAAGTGGTGTTCTTTTTTTACAAATAACATAAAATTTTGCTTTGTGTTTTTTTCATTCTCATGGATGTTAAAGTAAAGAGTACAAAGCTTAAAGATATCGTAATAGGGCGTTATAAATAGAGATAATCTGAAAACTTCTAAACTTTTTTCATGTATAAAGACATGGTTTGCATGTAATTTGCTAATGATGGGTTTTAGATGAAGTCCTAAGCGAAGATCCAAAAAAAGTACTTTAGGTACCTTTTTAAAACTAGTTTTTTCCTTGCTCGCATGTTGAAAATTATAATAAAGCGGTTTAAATGCCCCCCAATAGCCATTTTTAAATTCTAATGGTTTGCTATCAAGCTCTTCTAGTTTTTCCAAGTCGTAAGAGATGTACCTTTGCCCTTCAAACATAGAACCCTTTTTATCCAAAGTTATCACATCTGTTATACTTTGGGAGTATTCGTTGCTATCCATTCCATAAAGGTAAGTATTTGATTTATGGTTAAGTGCATCAAAGTAGCCTTCATTTTTATACTCAAGAGTGTAAACTTCCTCACACTCTCCATTACCTAATGCTTTGTCAAAAGCAATAACTCTTTTATAGAGATTTGGGTGGTGTTTTTGTAGATAAGCAAGATTACTTTGATACGTTTGGATGACTTGTTGCTGAATGTCCATAAAAATGCCTTAGTTATTTTACACATTTAAAGCAAAAGCCATTCCTAAAGCCTTGCATGCAAGTCTTTATTTGAAAAGGGGCTGTTATCGTTTTTCCATCAAAAACCAAGTCAAATCACCTTGCATAAA
>JAFGVR010000244.1 GCA_016937915.1 Campylobacterales bacterium
AACTGGATTTAGTGAACCCTTTACAATAGCTATCAATTCAAGATATCTTTTAGACTTTTTAAACTCTATCAATTCAACAGATTTCACTATAGGACTTAATGAAGGAAACTTACCTTTTATACTGAGTGATGAAAACTTCAAAACTGTGGTTATGCCTATTGTTATTTAAGTAACAATAGCGAACCAAAACCCTCTTAAAACTTCTTTTTAGAATACTTTAGATAAAATATCTCTAATTCTGTCAAATTATAATAGATTGACAAGATAGATATGGAGATATTTAATGGAAAATTACGGTGCTAATAATATTAAAGTCCTTAAAGGACTAGAAGCTGTTAGAAAACGCCCAGGTATGTATATTGGTGATACAGGTCATCGCGGTCTACATCATCTAGTTTATGAAGTTATCGATAACTCTATCGATGAGGCGATGGCAGGGCACTGTGACACTATTTCTGTTACTCTTACAAAAAACGGAACTTGTATAGTCTCTGATAATGGTCGTGGTATTCCTACAGATATGCACCCAACTGAAGGAATCTCCGCTGCAACTGTTGTTTTAACAGTTCTTCATGCCGGTGGTAAATTTGATAAAGATACTTATAAAGTCTCTGGCGGTCTCCATGGGGTTGGTGTTTCAGTTGTAAATGCACTCTCATCTAATCTTCATATGACTATTCACCGTGAAGGTGAAATTTTTGAACAAGATTTTAAAGCCGGGATTCCTCAAAAAGCTTTAGAGATAACAGGTACTACTCGTAAAACAGGTACAACTATAGAGTTTGCAGCCGATCCGTCTATTTTTACAGAAACAGTAACTTTTGAATACGAATACCTCTCAAAACGTTTTAAAGAATTAGCATATCTAAATCCATTTATAACTATCAAATTTAATGATGAAAGAAGTGGTGTAAAAGAGGAGTATCACTTTGAAGGTGGTATTGCTCAGTATGTTTCTGATATGAACAAAAAAAATATCGTTGCAGATGTTTATAGCTTTAGTGGAAAAGTTGAAGATATAGAGTTTGATATAGCTCTTATGTATAACGATGCATATGATGAAAAACTCGCTTCTTTTGTAAACAACATCAGAACTCCAAACGGCGGTACCCATGAAGCTGGTTTTAGAGCTGGTCTGACTCGTGTAATATCAAACTACAACTCTAAAAACGGAGCAGCAAAAGAGAAAGATGTAAAAATCTCTGGAGATGATGTAAAAGAGGGTCTTATCGCTATTGTATCTGCTCGTGTTCCTGAGCCTCAGTTTGAAGGTCAAACAAAAGGAAAACTTGGAAATACATATGTAAAACCTCTTATACAAAAAGCAACAGGTGAAGCACTCTCAAAATACTTCGAAGAGAATCCAATTGAAGCAAAAGCGATAGTTGGAAAGGCTCTTATGGCAGCACGCGGTCGTGAAGCTGCAAAAAAAGCAAGAGAACTTACTCGTCGTAAAGATGTTATGAGTGTTGGAACACTTCCAGGTAAACTTGCTGATTGTCAAAGTAAAGATGCAACGATATGTGAACTCTATCTCGTGGAAGGGGATTCTGCAGGTGGTTCAGCGAAAATGGGACGTGACCGCGTTTTTCAAGCTATTTTACCACTTAAAGGTAAGATCTTAAATGTTGAAAAAGCACGTTTAGACAAGATACTAAAATCGGATGAAATTACAAACATGATTACAGCAATGGGTTGTGGTATTGGTGAAGAGTATAACGAAGAGAAACTTCGTTACCATAAACTTATCATAATGACCGATGCTGATGTTGATGGTTCTCATATTCAAACACTTCTGCTTACTTTCTTCTTTAGACATTTCCGTGATATTGTTGAAAAAGGGTATTTATATCTTGCTCAACCACCACTTTATCGCTATAAAAAAGGTAAAAAAGAGATCTATTTTAAAGATGATAGAGAGATGAATGACTTCTTAATTGAAAATGGCATTGAATCATTAGACATGCAAGGAGTTGGACATAACGATTTAGTATCTTTTTTCAAAATGGTAGATCACTATGCAGGAAGTCTTGCAGCACTAGAGCGCCGTTATGCACTTGTTAATTTAATTCGTCATTTTGTAGAAAATCCAGATCTAATATCTTTAGGTGCAAAAGATTTGTATCTTAAGATAGAAGAGTTTTTAGCATCTATAAATAACAATATTCTCACTAAAACAATTAATGAAGAAGCAAATGAAATACATCTTTTTGTACAAACGCAAGGGGGTATGGAGGAGTTACTTATCAATGATGACCTCTTTAGTGCACCACACTTTACAGAAGCTAATTATGTGTATAAGAAGATTCAAGAGTGGGAAATTACTTTTGAAAAAGATATCATTGATGTTCTTGAAGATGTTAAAGATTATGCGAAAAAAGGTTCATATATTCAGCGTTACAAAGGTCTTGGTGAGATGAATCCAGATCAGCTTTGGGAGACAACTATGACTCCTGATAACCGTGTTTTACTTCAGGTTACCATAGAAGATGCAGAGGTGGCTTCTGACGCCTTTACCCTCTTTATGGGTGATGAAGTTGAACCACGCCGTAACTACATAGAGACACATGCTAAAGAAGTAAAGCATTTAGACGTTTAACACAAAATGCTACTACCACAGACAAAAGAGAGAGAGTACCGTTTTAAGTTAGCACTTAGAATGGGACTTCCTATCTTTGGTCTTATAATCGCTCTTGTTTCGCATACACTTATTGAAAACTATGCTACACTCAAACCGTCTTTTTATAT
>JAFGVR010000245.1 GCA_016937915.1 Campylobacterales bacterium
AAAATATAAAATCTGAATATTATGCAAATGAAAATAATAATTTAGATAAAAAACTATTAAATAACCGTGTAGATATAGTTGTAAACAGATATAAAAAATAAAGGTTTTAAATGTTAATCACTGAAATTGACAATCTAAGAAGAGATGATCTTTTAGAGTGTTTGGTAATGTTTACCAAAATCTACCATAAACCATTTTCTGCTGAAGCACTTACAGCTGGTCTTCCTATAGAGTTTGGAGCAGATGCACCTGAGCTTTTCTCAATTGACAAATCAAAAGGGCTATTCTCCCGTGCAGCTGCAAAAGCAGGTCTTAGATCTTCACTTGTAAAGCGACCATTATCTCAGATATCACCTCTCCAACTCCCTATGATAGTACTTCTTGCAAACCAAAGTGCTTGCATCTTAGATAGTTTCTCAAAAGATGGAAAAAGTGCAAAAATCATCATGCCAGCTGAAGAAGCTGTTGAGTCATGGGTAGATATAGAGGATCTTGAAGATCAGTATATCGGCTTTGGATTTATGATAAAAAAAGCTTTTGAATATACAGACAACAACTCAAGAACTTTGCATCTAAAACAAAAACACTGGTTTTGGAGTACTCTTAAACTCTCAACTGGCATCTATAAAGATGTACTTTATGCATCATTACTTATAAATATATTTGTTTTAGCATCACCACTTTTTACTATGAATGTTTATGACAGAGTAGTCCCAAACAACGCCATAGAGACTTTATGGGTGTTTGCTATAGGGGTAGTGATAGTTTATGCTATTGATACATTTTTAAAATTTACCCGTACATATCTACTTGAAACCGCTGCTAAAAAAAGTGACATCATCATGAGTTCTATCATATTTGAAAAAGTTCTTGATCTAAAGATGGAACACCACCCATCTTCTGTTGGTTCTTTTTCATCAAACCTAAAAGATTTTGATTCCATAAGAAGTTTTTTAACAAACGCTACCATGGCTGCACTAATTGACCTACCTTTTGCCGTGATATTTTTAGCTGTAATCGCCTACATAGGGGGAAGCATCGTAGCTATCCCTATGATAACTATGTCACTTATACTAGCTTACGCTTTTTTTATAAAAACACCACTTAGAGAAAGTATAGAAAGCACACATGAAGCTAGTGCTAAAAAAAGCTCTATCCTTATAGAGACTCTAAACAACATAGAGACTGTAAAATCTCTTGGAACACTAAATCAGATACAATGGAAATGGGAAGAGTCTATAGGTGAGATAGCTGGAAAAAGTCTTCGCTCACGAATGCTCTCAGCATCTATCCCAACCATAACTCAGATGCTAATCCAACTAAATACAGTTATGATAATAGTTTATGGTGTATATCTAATCCAAGAGTTTGAACTCTCTATGGGTGGACTTATAGCTGTAGTGATACTTGCAGGTAGGACTTTAGCACCTATGGGGCAAGTTGCAGCTCTTATGACAAACTATGAAGATACAAAAACATCATATAAAACACTAAATGAGATTATCTCAAAACCAAGTGAGAGACCAGATGGAAAAGAGTTTGTTGAGAGACCTGAATTTAGCGGTCATATAGAGTTTGTAGATGTCACATTTACATATCCTAACTCAGATGTAGCAGTTTTAAAAAATGTAAGTTTTACTATAGAACCTGGTGAAAAAGTTGGAATAATTGGGAGGATTGGTAGTGGAAAAAGTACCATCGCAAAACTTCTTTTGGGACTTTATGAGCCTGATAGTGGTCAGATACTTATAGATGGGATAGATATAAAGCAAATAGACCCTGCGGATCTGCGTAAAAACATAGGTTATGTATCTCAAGATGTGATGCTATTTCGTGGAACTGTAAAAGAGAACATAACATTTAGGGCTACTCATGCTAGTGATGGGGCTATGATAAGAGCTGCACAGATAAGTACTACTGCAGATTTTATAAAAAAACATCCAAAAGGGTATGAGATGCCTATACAAGAGCGAGGACTTGGGCTATCTGGTGGACAAAAACAAAGTATAGGGATAGCTCGTGCATTTTTACTAGAAGCCCCTATCATGCTAATGGATGAGCCAAGTAATGCGATGGATCAGATGACTGAAGCAAAACTTATAGATAATATGTCAAAAAATCTAAATGGTGTAACTACCTTATATGTTACACAAAAAATGAATCTATTAAATATAGTGGATAGAGTGATAGTGATGAATGAGGGGAAAATCTATATAGATGCACCAAAAGCAGATGCCCTTAAAAAGCTTCAAGCAGGAGGCAAAGAGTAATGGCAAAAAATAAAAAAGATATAGAGTTTACAGAAAATGACTATCAGTATATGCAAAGCCTTAGTGCGGCTATACTTGAAAAAACACCATCAAAGATAAGCAGAGTTATCAAAATATGGCTATTTACCATCCTAGCAGCTATCATCTGGGCATCATTTGCTAGCATCGATGAGATAACAAGGGGTGATGGTTCAGTTATCCCTTATGGCTCAAATCAAGTTATCCAAAACCTTGAGGGTGGGATAGTTGAAGCTATACTTATAAAAGAGGGGCAAAATGTCACAGAGGGGCAAACTATACTAAAGATAAGAAATGCAAAATCGATCTCAACCTCACAATCAAATATCATAAAATATGAAGAGTTAAAAGCTAAAAGATTAAGACTTCATGCAGAGGCTAACCAACTTCCATTTGAGATGCCATCAGATGCAAATGAGGAAAATAGAAAACATCTAGAGCTTGAGAGAAAACTTTATGAAACAAATATGAAAGAGTTTGAAGCAAAAGATAACTCCATAGCTCAACAAATAGAACAAAGAAAACAAGAGCATAAAGAAGCAAAAGCAAAAATAGTATCTTTACAAAAATCACTCGAATATGTATCCCAAGAGATAGCGATGACTGAACCTATGGTTAAAGAGGGGATAAAATCTAAAGTAGATTTTCTAAAACTAAAACGAGAAGCAAGTACTATAGAAAATGAGATACAAGCTGCCAAATTATCACTCCCTAGACTTCTATCGGCCATAGAGGAGTATAAAGAAAAAAGGATAGAATCAAAACAGGTATTTATAAAAGAGGCTAAAGAGGAGCTAAATGAGGTAACTGCAGAGTTATCAAGGCTAGAAGCTCAACAACTAGCATATAATGATCAAGTTGATAGAACGATGGTAAAATCACCAGTAAATGGAATTATCCAAAAACTTTATGTAAATACTATAGGTGGAGTTATAAAACCTGGTGAAGATATAATAGAGATAGTTCCAACAAACAAAAAACTTTGGTTAGAGATAAAGATAAAACCAAGTGATATAGCGTTCATACACCCAGGTGCTGAAGCTAAAGTAAAGATATCTGCTTATGACTTTGCGATACATGGCGGACTTATAGGAAAAGTTGTTGATATATCTCCTGATACTATAACTGATGAAAATGACAATACATTTTATCTCATCCATGTTGAAACTCAAAAGAACTACTTAGGCTCAAAAGAGCATCCACTAAAAATCATCCCTGGTATGATGGCAAGTGTAGATATAGTTACGGGTAAAAAAACTGTTATGCAGTATATATTAAAACCTATACTAAAATCTAAACAGTATGTATTTTCAGAGAGATAAGATGCAACTCATATTTTTTAGCTCAAATATAGATATGATAGATGAATGGCAAAAAAGACACGATATAGAGCATTATATATCTTGTTATGACCTAGAATCTTTAATGAAAAAGCTAGAATCAAATGATGGATATATAATCATAGCCGATTATGACACAATGGCTAGTGAGATAAATAAACTCATCTCTTCAAATAAAATTCCAAAAAAATTGATAGTTCTAGAGTGTTCACCAGCTATAGCAACAGGAAAGATGCTTATCTCTAAAGGGATAAGGGCATACGGTAATTCTAGGATGCTAAAAGTTCATTATGTACAGATGCTACGAACTGTTTTACACTCCAAAATATGGACATATCCAGAACTAACCGCTGCACTTGCAAAAAATGATAAAAAACTCTTAAATGAAGATGCATGGGAACTTTTAGTAGATAGACTAACAGAAAAAGAGATAGAGGTAGTCGAACTGATTTTAAAAGGGTTTACAAATGATGGGATAAGTTTGGAACTAAATATAACTACAAGAACTGTAAAAGCTCATATAAGTTCTATATTTTCCAAACTTCATGTAAATGATAGATTAGCTTTAGTTTTACTTTTAAAGCAATAAATCAAACTCTTAGACTTTTTACATCCTCTAGAGTTAATCCTGTTTTTAAAGATATAGTTTCATCATCTAAAACATCCAAAAGGTTTTTGGCTATCTCTATATTTCTTTGTTTGATCCCTTTTTCTAAGCCTTTTTCTAAACCTTTTTCCATCCCTCTTTCTAAGCCTTTTTCCATCCCTCTTTCTAAGCCTCTTTGCATAGCTTTTTTTTCTGCTGTTCTTATGGCATTTATCTCATCAAAAGCTTTTAGTATCATATAGTCATATACTTCAAGCTCTTTTTTATCCCAATTACATTGTGAAGCCAGGAAAAATGCATCTTTAAACTC
>JAFGVR010000246.1 GCA_016937915.1 Campylobacterales bacterium
AGACTTAGCTGCTGCTGTACCAGCACTTGAAAAACTTATAGATAGAGATGATTTAAGGGTAGTGACACATAGTAGGATGGTGTTGCTTGTTAAACATTATGGTATAAAATCAAAATACTACTCCATAGATGAAGGGGAGTTTTTACTAAATACTAAAAGTGGCTTGACACTTCAGTTTATAACTACTCCATACTGCCACTCACCTGGTGCTTTTGTTACTTATGAACCAGACACAAAAACACTCCTCTCTGGTGATATATTTGGCGGACTTGAGGAGTCGTGGAAGTTTTATGCTGATGAGAACTATTTCAATGAAGTGAAGCTTTTTCATGAGAATTTTATGCCAAGTAGAAATATCCTTAACTACTCTTTAAGTAAAATTGAGGAGTTAGATATACAACTAATAGCTCCACAACACGGCTCTATCGTAAAAAAAGAGTTTATAAAACCACTTATAGAGGATATGAAAAAACTTGAATGTGGGATTTATATAGATAAAAAATATCATACAGAACTTTATGAAACTATAGAAAAATTGGAGATACAGATAAAAATAAATCGTCAAAAAGATATGCTTTTGATGGAACAAGTCAAATTTGCACAGATGCGTGAGATGATGAATATGGTAGCACATCAGTGGAGGCAACCTCTAAATGCTGTAGCAGCATCTGCAATTAATCTATCACTCAATAGCATGATGGAAAATTTAGAAGATGCAGAGGTTCAAAAAGCGACAACATTTATACAAGAACAAGTTCAAAAGATGTCCCAGACCATAGATGATTTTATGGATTTTCATAAAGAGAGTGATGCAAATGAGTTTTTTGTATATGAAGCGGTTGAGAATGTCAAAAAGATAGTATATGAGCAGATAAATGGCAGGGGGATAAAGCTTGTCACAGATGTTGATAGGCATCTAAAGGTTTTCCACTCTAGAACATCTATAGAACACTCTATGTTAAATATAATCTCAAATGCAAGAGATGCTTTTGATGAACATAAAGATATAAAAGATAAAATAATAAAAATCTATACAAAAGTTGACAATGATGGTTTGTCTTTATGTATAGGTGATAATGCTGGTGGTGTTAAAGATGAGATTTTATCAAAAATATTTAATCCATACTTCTCAACAAAAGAGCAAGGCAAAGGTACTGGAGTGGGACTATATATAACAAAAGAGATGGTTGAAAAGGTAAAAGGTAGCAAGATAACTTGTAGGACATCAAATGGTAAAACAGTTTTTTGCATTAAATTTATAAAAAGGCAGTAGATATGGTAGATATGGTAAAACTAAAAGAGTGTGCTTCAAAATTGACTGTCTTGTATGCTGAAGATGAGATAGAGGTTCAGCAAGAGATTAGGAGTATTTTTGAGCTTTTATTTAAAAGGGTTATAGTAGCAAACAATGGTTTAGAGGGGTTAGAGCTTTTTGGTAAAAATAAAGATGAGATAGACTTCATAGTATCTGATATCAGGATGCCAAAGATGGATGGTTTGGAGATGGTTGAACACATAAGAAAAGATGATAGTGAGATACCAATAGTTATGTTAACAGCATTTAGTGAGTAAGAGTATTTTGTAAAATCTATAAATCTAAAGATAGATAAATATTTACTAAAACCTATACAAAAAGTTAGCTTGTTTGATACCATCTATAACATAGCTGAATCGTTAACTCAAAAGAGGCTGTTAAAAAAACTTTTGGATGAAAAAAGGGAAGCTGAGCTTAAAGAGAGGGAGAGGGAGACTATGCTCACTTTTACTGAAGCTTATAGTCTTCCAATGGTTATATTTGATGGTGATAAACTTTTACACTACTCTAGCTTTTTTGAAAAATTGTTTGATGATACAAAAGATTTTGAAAAATTAACGCTAGATATGGAGAATCTTTTTGATGAGAAAAAAGGGTATCTAAACTCTTTTAGAGATTTTAATCCTAAAAACTATGAGTTTAATAAAGTTCAAATAACTGATGATGTAGGTAAAAAGATATTTAGGATATACAAAAAAGATATAAGTTATTTTGGTAAAAATGCACAGATGTATATGTTTGTAAATATAACCTATGAGGAGTATCTAAAAGTTAAATCAAAAGCATATATGGAGTTTTTGGAGAGGATGGTAGTTAGAGAGAAGGTTAAAAACAATAGCTCTTTAGCTTTTAATGATTCTTCAAATCAAACTATAATTTCCGATACCAAAGTGGCTAAAGAGAGTGATAGCATCACCCAAAATATGTTAAGAAAAAAACATAAAGATGAGGAGATAAACGCGGTTGATTTTTTAGATACTATAAATCCTATGTATATAACAGACCTTCAAGAGCTTGATGATTTAGATAAAGATTTAGCAGATGCACTCTTTGAGCTTGAAGATGGAGTTTCTCTAAAACTTCAAGAGAGTGCAAAATATTTTTCCATCTATGCTGATAATATCTACTTTTTAGAAGAGTTTAGAGATATATATGTAGTTATAAAAAATTTGGCTACTATCCTTAATGAGCTCGATTTTGATGAGATAGCAGAGGATAAAAAAGTAACATTTATACTCTACCTAAACAGCATCCGAGAGGATTTGGCTTACTGGAGAAAAAGTGTGTTTATAGATCAAAACGCACCAAATATCCATTATCTTGATTCATCACTTTTGAGTTCTTGTTTACAAGTTGAGAGTTTACTCTCAAATGTGGATGATGCAGAAGTGGAAGATTATAGTGATTTAGAGTTTTTTTAAAAAGGATTTGAGTTGATAGATGTAAAAAAAGTAAGGGAGCTTAGTAAAGAGCTTACAGTTTTATATGCTGAGGATGAGGTAGATATACAAAAAGAGTTAAATAATACATTTTCTCTTTTTTTTAAAAAAGTTATCATTGCAAATGATGGTGAAGAGGGGTTAAGGCTTTATAAAGAGCATAAAAGCGAGATAGACTTGGTAATAACTGATATCAGGATGCCAAATAT
Source organism: Campylobacterales bacterium (assembly GCA_016937915.1). GTDB lineage: Bacteria > Campylobacterota > Campylobacteria > Campylobacterales > Sulfurimonadaceae > Sulfurimonas. The sequence continues at coordinate 2,964 of JAFGVR010000246.1, forward strand.
GGATGGTCTTGAGATGGTGGAGGAGATACGAAAAAGAGATAGGGACCTGTATATAGTACTGTTGACCGCTTTTAGTGATCAGGAGTATTTTGTAAAATCTATAAGTTTAAAGATAGATAAATACCTTCTAAAACCAATTGATCAGATGAATTTTATAAATACTGTATATGATATAGCAAATGCCATATCTCAAAGAAAACTTTTATCACAATTTATGAAAGAGAATCAAGAAGCGGAGTTAAGAGATAGGGAACAAAAGACTATGTTAAAAATAACAGAAGCTTATAGTCTTCCTATGGTTATATTTAATGGTGAAAAATTGCTTCACTGCTCAAACTCATTTTCTAAACTTTTTAGTGATACAAATCAGATGCTATTGAAAAATTTGAGTTTAGAGACACAAGGGTTATTTGAAAGTGATAATGGATTTTTGAAATCTTTTGCTGGTTATGATGATAAATATATAGAGTTTAATAAAGTAAAAATAAATACAACTTCTGGTGTTAAGGTGTTTAGGATATATAAAAAAGATGTTGAGTTTTCTGGTGTAGATGCTCAGATGTATATATTTATAGATATAACTTATGAGGAGTATCTAAGGGCAAAAGCTGAATCTTACACACATTCCTTAGAGAGTATGGTTGTAAAGCAAAAAACAAGTAAAAGAGATGAAGAGATTATAGAAAATAGATTGCATAACAATTCTACAACCGATATAATCGAGGAGAGTTCAAACAAACAACATCATGAAAAGATAAGTGCAAAAGAGTTTTTATCTACTGTAAACCCATCACATATAACTGAGATACAGGGGTTGTATGTTATAGATAGAAAGTTTCATGAATATATCTTGGCTTTTGAAGAGGGTAATGATGATAAACT
>JAFGVR010000247.1 GCA_016937915.1 Campylobacterales bacterium
ACTTGTTGCAAAGGTTAAGGTTAATTGGAGAGAACATGATATTTACCATATAGCACAAACAAATCCTGTAGATTTAGATGCATCAAGTAGTGATAGCCTTTATTTTGTACCAAAAACATATACTCAAGGTTTTTTAAACAAAGAGATAGCTATCAAACAAACTCCAACTGATATCAAAGTAGAAAGTAATAAATTTACATTTGATAAATGGTCAGATGATACAGATAAATCAACTGTTTATAAGACAGTGTTGGTTTTTACTAAAGCTCAAGATGGTAAACAAGCTGTTGGGAATTTTGATACTGAAGATATAGTAGTTAAGGTTGTTGAGAGTAAACACTGGAGCAACGAGATAAAAGATGAAAATATTACTATCGGTGATGAGATAAAATCATCATTTCATGATAGTGATATCAACCATACAGGGTGTATAGTAAAAGCTCCAGAACTCGTTAACTCTATGTACAATGTAGATACATACAACCCACAAACACTACAAGGGGCTATCTTTGCAGTAAATAAAGAGCAAGGTGGTGAAAAAGCTGCAAAAGATGGTAAAAACGATCTTGTAGTAGCATGGTACAAAAATAGCTATGCTGATTTAAGTGGGATGGAGTGGCCAAGTGAAGCAGTTCGTTATACACCAGATTGGGATAGAAACTTAACAGATAGAATCGTTATAGCAAGTAGGCTTGGTAGTGATGGTCTAGATAAAAACCATACTAAGCAACTCCGTTTTGATCCATCTTCGTATAGCGATTTGAAGATTTATAATCAGCCAGATAGAGATAAGCCTGGATTTAACCCAAATGAGGAACATGCGATTGTAGCTCCATCTTTTAGATATATACAAGATATACCTAGACCAAATGCTGTTTTTGCACTTAGAAACGATTTAAATCAATTAAACGATGATAGTAGTTATACTTCAGAACCATTTGTACTTGCAACATATAAGGAGGGTAACTCATATAAAATGAAAGTTTATGAGGTACAGTGGCAAGATATATATACTTCAGATGAGCATCCATCTTATGCTATGGATAAAAATGGAGATGGTGAGGTTGACCTAGAAGAAGCCAAAGGGGAGTTTAAATATGTATTTGATTACCCAATATACGCAGGGGATAAAGTTACAGCTCCATATCCACTAGATACTATCATAGGTGCAAATCTAATTAAAGAGATAGAGGGTAAAAATAGTGGTTCAGATGTTAATGCTTATTGGGAAGATAAAACCGGAAATCCTTGGGCAATAGCTGGTAGTGGAAAATTTAAAACCTATTTTTGGTATCCATTACAAAAAGATTTTTGGTACCCATCAAGTAAGATTCAAGTAGGTGATATCATCCCATGGTCTCATAGTAGTTTAGATAAAGATAATATTAAGTTTAGTAAATATGAAAGTTTATATTTTATATCAGATGGTGTAAATTATCAAAAATTTAAAGATGAGGTGCCTGTAAAATATAGTTCATATTGGAAAGCAGATGTGCCAACTATTAGACTTGGTGAAACGGTAACTTTTTCTGGTGGTGAGGAGTTAAAAGATAATCCTAAAGCAAAAGGGTTACCTGCAGTGGTCGCATGGGCTAGTGGAGAGATTGTATATGATGGATTAAATAAAAAAGCAAATATTGGCATAATGGGTCAAGGTGGTGACTATACAGCAAAACTTTTCCCATCTCTTAGGGAGATAAAAGTTGATTTAGAGAGTACAAAGTTTCCAACAGATATGGAACCAGCTACAAAAAGAACAAAAAATGTTGCTGGTAAATGGTTTTTTGAGGAGTTACATGCTGGGCTAAAACAGCGTATCTATTATGATCAGGGGTTAGGAAAACTGGTTTTGAGAGGTATCTTAAATGAGAAGTTTGCAGGGGATCCAAAACTGATAGAGAGTCCTGGTGGTTATGATTATATACTACAAGCAAATGTATTGACTATTGATGATTTGATAACATTAAGAAAGCTTGAAGGTATAAATTCAGATTTACAAAAAGCGTTTAATAGACTTTATGCATTGTCAATAAATCCAAATTTAACTAATGATGAGTTAAATAAAGTTGAATTTAGTGAAACAACTAAAATTGTAAAAACTGAATTTACTGACATTAGTATAAGTTCAAAAGTTCTTGATATAAGTAAAACAAAATATAGTGTAGATGGGAACTGTATAGCTACTGGTGTTGTTGGTTATGGTTTAGCTACAGTTTTTGCACCTTTTACATTTGGTGCTACATATTTGTTGGCTAATGATATGGTAAAAAGTTGTATAGATAGGGAAACTCAAAAAATAATAGAAACATTCAAGTCTAATTATCCTGCTATAGCTGTTACTATAGATATAGATAATGACAAATTTAAAACTTTTGCAGAGAAATATAAAACTGATTTAGTAGAGGGTGATACTAAGCGTTTTAATTATGATGAAGTTGCGAAAAAATTGACTATTACACCAAAATACTCTATCGATAAAGATAATTTAAAATATAAGGTAAGTGCTGATTATTTTAAAGACGATACACAAAAAAGTGAATTTTTTGCATTAAATAAAGAAAACATAAAATTAAATCGTATGGTTGCAAAAGCTTTTGCTTTGATGAATAATAAAGATTTTTATGATTTGGAAATTATTGAAATAGTTGGTAGCAATGTACAATATAAAGTTAAAAAAGATAATGGTAAGACAATGCAAACTGTTGAAAACAGTGTTGGACTAAGTCAATTTTTAAGAGATGCAAATAATCGATTTATGGTTTTAAAGTCACTAGATGAGATAGAAAAAAATCTTCCAAATGGAGTTTTACCTGCTGGTATCGAGAAAGCAGATATAAGTAAATAGAAACTGCCCCCATTTGTCAAGACAAACTTTTCACTAATTTTATTTCCCATTAGCACCTCTAACCTCATGCCGCTTTTTCATGG
>JAFGVR010000248.1 GCA_016937915.1 Campylobacterales bacterium
AAAGATTTGATAAGTTATATAAGGGTTGTAACAAATCATCATGATGATTTTTCACTAAAGAGAATCATAAACAAACCAAAAAGGGGGCTTGGTAAAGCATCTTTAGATAAGGTTGAATTAGCATCTCTTGAAAAAGGGTGTAGCATCTACGAATACATAAATAGTTCAAGTTTTGAAGAGCTTGAGAGTTTGGTTAAAAAGAAAAATGCAAACACTTTAAAAGAGTTTATCCAAAATATAAGCGATATAGCAGCTTCGGTAGATGATTCAACATATAATTTTGTAGATATTTTAGAAGATAGATTTGGACTAAAAGAGATCTATAAGGGGCATCAAGATGAGGATGAAAAGATACTCAATATGGATGAATTTTACGCTCTTTTTAGAGATTTTGTAAAAAACAATCCACAAACTTCACTTGATGAATTTTTAAATGAGTTAACACTCCAAAGTGAACAAGACCAAGTGGAGGGGGAGAGCATCTATATGATGAGTATCCATGCATCAAAAGGGCTTGAATTTTCACATGTGTTTATAGTAGGTATGGAAGAGGGGTTCTTGCCACTTGTAGGTGATGGAAGTGATCTTGAAGAGGAGAGAAGACTAGGGTATGTATCATTTACAAGAGCTAAAGACTCTTTGACCCTTTCTCACTCAAACAGCCGTTTTTATAAGGGGCGTAGAAGTGATCTTGATAAGAGTAGATTTTTTAATGAAGCTGGACTTTGTGAGGGTTCATTGAAGCTAGAAAAAAATACGGCATTTAAAAAAGGGGACTTGGTTCGCCACAAGATCTTTGGAACAGGACGCATTATAGGGATAAGTAAAGTTGGAAAAGAGTTTAAACTAAGCATTAACTTTGCAGGGATGAAAAAAGATATTTTGGCATCTTTTATAGAGAAACTCTAATGAATAGACTTTTTGTAGCATATAAACCATCGTGGATTGGTTCAAACCTTTTTTTATCGAAGTTAAAAAGAAAATACGGTGTTAAAAAAGCGGGATTTAGCGGGACACTTGACCCTTTTGCAAAAGGTGTACTAATCATTGGGATGGGGAGTTACACTAAGCTTTTTAGGTTTTTAGACAAAACTCCAAAAACTTACCGTGCTACTTTATGGCTTGGGGCTAAGAGTGATTCACTTGATGTGGAGATGGTTGAAGAGGTAGAGATGCTAAAACCTTTAGATGAGCAAAAAGTTTTAGATGCCATAAAGTCGCTAGAGGGGGAACTTGAGTATGAGCCTCCAATATTTTCAGCTAAGAGGATAGATGGGCAAAGGGCTTATGATTTAGCTCGTGCTGGAAAAGAGGTGAAATTAAATAAGATAAACTCAACCATATATGAGGCAAAACTTATAAACTACTCTCATCCGTTCATCACCTTTGAGGCTACTGTTTCAGAGGGTACTTACATCCGCTCACTTGGTCGCATCATAGCTCATAGGCTTGGAGTGGAGCATGGAAGTTTGTCTATGTTAGAGAGACTTAATGAGGGGCAGTTTTTTTATGAAAATGAGAAACCTTTAGATATAAAAAAATCGTTAAATATAGAACAAAATTTTTATCATGGTGACGCGGATAATCTAAAATATGGAAGAGTTCTTGCTATAGAGGATTTAGAGATACAAAAAGAGGGAACTTATTGGTTAGATAATGGCAGTAGCATAGCTATTATCAAGATAGAAGACAACGCAGTTAAATATGAATTAGGTAGGGTAGAGATATGTTAGTACTAGCTAGAAAAGTTGATGAAGCGATAAAGATAGGGGAAAATATAGAGGTTAAGATTATCTCTATAGACAAAGGGGTTGTAAAGATTGGCATCGAAGCTCCAATAGATATAGATATTATTAGAAATGAGCTTTTGGTGGATGTTAAAAACTCAAATATAGCTGCATCTAAAAATGTTGAGACAAAAAGACTTGATATCCTTAGTAAGTTGTTAAAGAAGTCGTAATTATGAAGAAGTACAAAGCTTACGCAAAAGTAAATATATTTTTAAAAATAACTGGTAAAAGGGGTGATTATCATGAGATAATATCTCGTTTTATGAGAGTTAGTGATCTTTATGATGAGCTTAGTTTTACACCAAAAGATTTTGAAGATTTTGAGATAGTTGGTAATTTTTCTTGTACAACTTCTCAAAATACGATTTATAAAGCTTATGAAGCACTTTTGGAGTACACAAAAAGTGAAGCTTTAGTGCATCTGATGCAAAAGTATGCTGTAGATGTGAAAAAAAACATCCCAGCATTTGCAGGTCTTGGTGGTGGAAGTAGTGATGCAGCGACATATCTGAAGATGTGTAATGAGGTGTTACTACTAGAGCTTACTTTAGATGAGTTAGCACAGATAGGGCTAAAAGTGGGAGCGGATGTTCCATTTTTCATATATGGATACGATAGTGCAAATGTGAGTGGCATCGGTGAGATAGTAGAGAAGTTTGATGAGGAGCTTTTAGAGCTTGATGTTTACACCCCAAAGATAGAGATAAGTACCCCAAAAGTTTATGGCTCATATAGCAAATATTTTTATGACCCAATAGATGCAGAGGATGCTTTGATACTTAAAAATGTAAAAAGCAAAGCGTATCTAAAAGCAACTGCAAGTGAAGATGCAAACGACTTGTTTCAACCAGCTTTGCGTGAGTATCCGCAGCTAAGAGATGCACAAAAGGATGGTTATTTTTTCTCAGGCAGTGGGAGTAGTTTTTTTAAAGTAAGAGAGGATTAAATAGTGGGTGAAGCTTACGCAAAAAATAAAAAAGCGTTTCATGATTATTTTATAGAGGATAAGATTGAAGCGGGGATAGTTTTAAAAGGGAGTGAGGTTAAAGGTATAAGAGCTAGAAGGGTGAACCTTAAAGATAGTTTTATCCGTTTTGTAAAGGGGGAGCTTATACTTTTTAATATGCACATAGGAAGACTAGAAACTACGCATCACTTCTTTGGGCATGAGGAGAGGGGAGCTAGAAAACTACTGCTTCATAAAAGTCAACTCGCAAAACTCAAAAAAGGGGTTGATAGAGATGGTTATACTATAGTCCCTTTACAACTATATTTTAACGATAGAAACATAGTAAAAGTGCAGATAGGTATGGCTAAGGGTAAAAAACTTCACGATAAGAGAAATGATTTAAAAGAGAAAGATCAAAAAAGAGATATAGAAAGGTCTATGAAAGATTATTGATGAGGTTTTTAGTTTTATTTTTTAGTTTAGTTTTTACTGTTTTTGGGCTTGAGATAAACCTCTCAAGTACAGATATACAAAACGGCAAGAGTGTTTTTGTAGAGTTAAAAAAAGAGAAAAATGTAGAGTTTTTAAATGTAGTGATGGGAAAAGAGTCCTATAAGGTTTTTGAGCATCCAACAGATGCTAGTAAACTCTACACTTTCATCCCTATAAGTTACTATGAAAAACCAGAGATAAAAGAGTTAAAAGTGGAGTATAAAATCTTTGGTAAAAAAAACAGCAGTTTTATGATGCTAGAGATAAAAGATGGTAACTATAAAAAAGAGACTATAACCGTTAGTAGTGATAAGGTAAATCCTAAGGATGAAGCCATAATCAAAAGAACTCAAAAAGAGTATAAAGAAGCGATAGACATCTACAACACCGTTACACCAAAGAGTTATATAAACTCTAAGTTTATCCTCCCACTAGATACCAAGATAACAAGTGAGTTTGGAAAAGCTAGAGTTTATAACGGTGCTTTAAAGAGTTACCATGGGGGAACAGATTTTAGAGCTAAAACACCACTACCCATAAAGTGTGTAAATGATGGGAAAGTTGTGTTGGTTAGTGATAGGTTTTATGCTGGAAACTCCGTAGTTGTTGATCATGGTCATGGGGTTTATAGTTGCTATTTTCACCTAAGTAAGTTTAAAGTAAAAAATGGTGAGATGGTAAAAAAAGGTCAGATTTTGGGACTGAGTGGAAGTACTGGCCGCATAACAGGTCCCCATCTTCATTTTGGCATCCGTCTAGGTGGGATGCAAGTTGACCCTATGCAGTTCATAGAGGTTGCAAATAAAAATTTATTTAAGAAAAGATTATCAAGTAAAGCAGTCAAATAAAGTTAATGCATGAGTAAAAAGTGGTAAAGCTGCGGATGATAAATAAAAAAGGTACTAAAAGATGATTGATTTAAAAAAATATTACAATGAATTTGATGATAAATTTAAAGATTTAGAAGAAATTGATAAAAAATTTTATGAAGAGATAGGAGTTATTGCTTATAACTCAAAAGCAAAAACAAAAGATGCTCAAGGTGCTTATAGTGAAGAATACATAAGAGCTAGATTTGTTTATTCTTTAGTGCACAGTGGCTTATATCCAAAAGAATATATTTGTGTTGAATTTGGTTTTCCAAAAGGAAACACTAATACTAAATTAAAACCTGATATAGTGGTTTTTAAAAATAAAGACTGGAAAGATGATTTTGAAAAAGCTACGAGTGGAAAAAATTTTTCAAAAATAAGACAAAATTTATTAGTAATTTTTGAAACTAAGAAAAACAATAAATCGTTAGAAAATGCAATAGAAAATCAACTTCGTTCTGCAATGAATGAAAATGAATCTACAGATAAAATATTTGGTGTATATTTTGACAACGAAGATGGTGTGTTAATATTTAAAAAATTTGGAAACTCACCTATTAGAAGATTTGATGAAACATTAGAAAAAAGTAGTGGCGGTATTGCTAATCTTAATTTTGATAAAAGAGATCTATTAAGTGAATTACCTTCTTATGAAGATTTCAAAGAAAATAATGAAAGTATTTCTAATCTTGAA